>JAISKG010000132.1 GCA_031261015.1 Dysgonamonadaceae bacterium
TTTCGCCTCAACTGCAACTTGACCTCATACGGCACAATGCCCAATATCCGCCTATTACAATAGAAGAAAAGCCCAATATACACGACCGTTTCCTTTTGATAGACAACGAAATATATCACATTGGCGCGTCATTAAAGGATCTGGGTAAAAAGCTGTTTGCCTTTTCAAAAATGGAAATGACGGCAGCAGAATTGTTGAGAAATATTGTTTAAAGACGTCAAAATGGATGATACATTTATTTAGTTGCTACGCTCGCGTTGGGCGTAATGTGCAAATAATGAATCGCTTCCGTTACGGCGAACGAAGGAAGTCCGACAGGACTTAACTATTAATAACCCCGTGCAAGCCGAAGGCGCAGCTCGGGGGTACAGAGGCATACTCACTCTGTCGGAACTCCGTATAGGAGTTCAACCACTGCGTGGTTGAGGACAGGGGCAGGCATCTCTCACCCCGCATTGCATGCGGGGTTATTCACAGTAAACGCCTATCGGCGTTTTGCTTTCCTATCATTGATGATTTCTTAATTGGTACGATTGCGGATAATCATAAACCCGAAGGGTTGAATGTGAATAACCTCTGACCAAAAAGTCGGATATTCGTCTCTGAGAATCGAATATTTGAATTTGTTCTCCGGTAGGTGTACGAATAAAAAAGCCTTGCTAGCATTTGTTTGAAAATCGGCTGACCGACTAATTTTTTTTCACTACTTTTGTCCATTGTTGTTTGTCTTTTTTGCGTCGTAACAACAAAAGTACAACGATAGGGCGAAACCGCAAGGAAGTAGCCCTTTTTCCCTATGTTTTTAGTCGGTCAGTAGTGAAAAAAAAATCAAACTTCAAACAAAGATGTCCAACAGATTAAAAAAATACAGAGATGAGTAAAGAGAAAATCAATAAACAGGAAGAAATAGTAATCTATCAAACTGCCGATAATACACCTCAAATAGAAGTGCATTTGAGCGATGAAACGGTTTGGCTTTCGCAGCAACGAATTTCGGACTTGTTTCAAACTTCGCGCACCAATGTGGTGGAACATATCGACCACATTTACAAAGAGGGCGAATTGGACAAAGAGGCAACCTGTCGGAATTTCCGACAAGTTCGTTTGGAAGGCAACCGTCAGGTAGAAAGGGAGTTAATCTGTTTTAATCTTGACGTGATTTTGGCTGTCGGTTATCGTGTGCAGTCGCGCATTGCCACTATTTTCAGAAAATGGGCTACGGCGCGGCTTCACGAATACATTGAAAAGGGCTTTACAATGGACGATAAGCGTCTGAAACAGGCAGGCGGCGGTGGTTATTGGAAAGAATTAATCGAACGGATTCGCGACATTCGCAGCAGCGAAAAGATTTTTTACCGTCAAGTGCTTGATATTTATGCCACAAGCATTGATTACGACCCTAAAAATGATATTTCCGTTGAATTTTTCAAAAAAGTTCAAAACAAAATTCATTATGCCGTTCACGGAAACACAGCTGCGGAAGTGATTTATAGTCGCGCCGATGCCGAAAAAGAATTTCTGGGATTGATGACTTTTGAAGGCAACCGTCCGCATTTGTCCGATGCCGTTGTTGCGAAAAATTATTTGTCCGAAAAAGAACTTCGGGCGTTAAATCAGATTGTTTCTGGTTATCTCGACTTTGCGGAACGGCAAGCTGAACGCGAAAACCCGATGACAATGAAAGATTGGGCAACGCACCTTGATAATATTCTGACTTCTACAGGCGAAAAAGTGTTGAAAAATGCAGGCAAAATTTCGCACGAACAGGCAATGGAAAAAGCCAAAACAGAATACAAGAAATATCAGCAAAAAACGCTTTCAGATGTGGAAACAGCGTATTTGGAAACAATAAAAATGATTGAAAAATCCGTAAAAGTTAATCTGGCTGACCGACAAAAGCGGCTCAAAATACTTGATTAAGCTTTTGGTACAAAGCTACTATATGTTTGAAAATTGGCTGACCGACTAATTTTTTTCACTACTTTTTCAAATATTCGATTCTCAGAAACGAATGTCCGACTTTTTGGTCAGCCCCTCCGGGTGATTGGGTGGTCTGTGTATCTTTACCGTGCGCTTACGCACACGGCTACAAATAGGTCGGCGCTATGCGCCTTATTTTACTTAGTTGCTCTATTCAATCCTTCGGATTTGATTATCATATTTGGATTATCTGTAAATTTTAATTTGCCAATTTAAACGAAGTTATGTAACTTTGTATTGAAAAACACTAACGAATGAATCGAAAATTCTTTCTTGCCGTATTGAGTTGTTTCGTTTCCGTATCCGTTTGGGCTAACCATCCGATGATTCGGAATTTTACGCGTGAGATCTATAAATCAGGTACGCAGAATTGGGGAATTACGCAGCAAAGTTCCAATATCATGTATTTCGCTAATAATGCGGGATTACTGGAATTTGACGGTAAAAACTGGCGAACTTATCCGGTCCGGAATGCAACCATCGTTCGCTCGGTATTGGCCGACGACGAGGTAATTTATGCCGGAGCAACCAATGAATTTGGCTATTACTCCAACAATGACAACGGTTTACTGCAATATTATTCTCTACGTGATTCCATTGCCGGCAATGTGACGGTCGGCGAGGTATGGCAAATTCATAAAGGGAAAGATGTCGTTTATTTTCAATCCGATAAATATGTATTTGAATACGATGGCCGGCATATCAAAACGCTCCCTTTTTTTGAAAAAATAAATACTTCGGCTTTTGTTTATGGAATTTTGTTCGTAGCCGGGGAAAAAAGCGGTCTTTGCATGTTGAACGGCGAGTTGTTTATTCCGGTTCCGGGCGCCGCGCAATTGCGTAATAAAGAAGTGTGTGCGATCCTGCCTTATACGAATCATCGTATTTTGTTGGTGACGAATTTTCACGGAGTTTATTTGTTTGACGGACACTCGATCCGGCCGTTTCAAACCGGAATAGAATCTTTTTTGGTCAAAAACCAGATTTTTTGCGCGGCGATTCATGGCGATGAAATTGTATATGGAACTGTGCAATGCGGTATTGTGATCCAAAATCTGAAAACGCGGACGGTTCGTTATGTGAATACATTTTCGGGTTTGCAAAACAATACGGTATTGAGTTTGGCTTACGACCGTGAATGCAATTTATGGTTGGGATTAGACAACGGTATTGATTATGTGGTTCGCAACACGCCGGTTTTCAATCTGTTCGGAACGAATAACCGCTATGGCGCCGGCTATACTTCGTTTCTCAAGGACCAGACTTTGTATTTGGGCACTAATCAAGGATTGTATCAAACTTCGTATCCGCTGAAGAATAATCCGGAGGATTTGTCGGTTTCTTTGGTCGATGGCATGCGCGGGCAAGTGTGGTTTCTCGGCGAAATCGATCAGACTTTATTTTGCGGCAGCGACCAGGGCTTGTTTGTCATTCAGCCCGGCGGAAATATCGAGAAAATCGAAGGCGTTTCGGGAACGTGGGTGGTAAAAAAGCTCCGCAATCATCCCGATTTGCTGTTGGGTTGCTCGTATCAATCGTTGTTTATCCTTCGGAAAGAAGATAACCGGTGGAAATTTTCGCATTATCTCAAGGGTGATTTTGAGGAAAGCAGCAATATGTTTGAACAGGACAACCGGGGAAATATCTGGTTTAGCCATTATCAGAAAGGCCTTTATCGCTTGGAATTGAACGATCGCGCGGACAGTATCGTGCACGTAGAATTGTACGATAAAAGTAAGGGCTTGCCGACCAATTACAACAATACGTTTTATAAAGTGCGTGACGAATTGATTTTTTCCTCCGAAGACGGTTTTTTCAAATACAATGCCACGAAAGACTTGATGGAAGCTAATGTTATGTGGGACAGCTTGTTTGTGAAGCCTCCCAATTCTATTCGCTTGAAAGAAAGTCCGACGGGCGATGTATGGTGCGTTTCGGGTGCCTTTTTCGGCGTTGCCCGGCGGCAGCCCGACGGTAGTTATCAGATGGATTCGGTGACTTACCGGATGTTGCAACCTAAAATCATTCTGGGTTTTGAGCATTTCGATTTCGTTGATAAATCCAATGTGCTGGTCAGCACGGTGGATGGTTTTTCGTGGATCGATCTTCAGTATAAAGTAGAGAAAGAAGCTGTTTTTCAGGTCTTTATCCGTACGGTGACTGTTACGCAACAAAATGCGGGATCGACGCCTCTGCAAATTCAATTGGGAGGCGTTGGCTCCGGCCGGGGAAATGTTTTCAAGCGGCGGCAAAACTTTCTGCGATTTGAGTATGTCGCCCCGGTGTATTTGAATGAAGATTTTATTCAATATAGTTATAAATTAGAGAATTACGACGAAAATTGGTCGGATTGGAGTTACGAGAATACGAAAGAATATACGATGTTGCCGAAAGGTCATTACAAATTTCTTGTCCGTGCCAAAAATACCTTAGATCAGAATGTAATGGAATGTTACTACGAATTTACGATTTTGCCGGCCTGGTATGAAACCAATTTTGCTTATGTCGTTTATGCTATTTTGCTGATTGCCTTACTGTTGGCTATTGCGGTTTTGTTGGATCGACGTTCGCAAAAAGCCGTGGTAAATATGAGGAAAACGAAAGAATTGGAAATGAAGGAGCAGAAAAAAAGCTACGAATTGAAAGTTCAGGACAAAGAAATCGAAATCACGGAATTGCAACAGCAACAATTGGAAGAGCAATTACAACATAAATCCTCGGAATTGGCAAACTCAGTGATGCACTTAGTCCGGAAAAACGAAATTTTGCAACATATATACGGAAAGTTAGATGGCATCCGGGTGGAAGTAAAGAAGGAGAAAAGCGCCACCGACCGGAAAGATATTGTACAGCAAATTTTCCAGATCGAACAAGATATTCAGGAAAATATTAAAGACGATGACAGTTGGAAACGTTTTGAAGCCAATTTCGATGTCGTTCACCACGATTATCTGAAACGCTTACTTACGATTTATCCCAATTTAAGCCAGCAAGACAGGCAATTTTGCGCTTGTTTGAAGCTGGGATTCTCCTCCAAAGATATTGCGGCGTTATTAAATATTACTTTGCGTAGTGTGGAAGCGATTCGGTATCGCTTGCGAAAGAAGATGGATTTGGATAAAGAAACGAGTTTGGCGGAGTTTTTGCAGGGGTTTTGAAAAGAGTTTTTTAATTATGCAAAAAGAATATTACTTTTTTAATGTATTGCTTCACAATAAAATATAAAAAGTTACGGCAATTCCAATTTTTATTTTCTACAAACGAATGCTGCGAATACTCCGTATTTTACTTATGCTGGAGGCTGCATGAATAATATCCAAAATCTCAATGCATTCATCTGTAATCCGATAAATGATGAGATGAGCATCAAGAATAATGTTTCGATACATGCGGCTTTTGGTTGCGAGATGGCGGCATTCGGGATGGATGGTATAGCGATCGGATAGCGTAGATAAAGAATCTTGTATGATTTGCTTATATCGTATAGCCTGAAAATAGCCAAACATTTCAAATCCATAATCATATACCTGTTCAATGCTTGCTCGAAATTGTTCGCTTACCTTAATTTTTTTGCAAGATATTCCTGTTCCCATTGGTCAAAATGTTGGTTAAATTCTTCTAATGTGTAAAATTTCCCTTGCTCAATCTGACGAATATGTTTCCACCATTCCTCTTGCGTAGCGTGAACAGGGCGATTAGGATTCCATGTTGATTTTATTGGCCGGTAAGCAACAGTCGGTTCTGCGATAGTCATAGGCTTGTTATTTAATATCTTATAATTCTTAGGCATATTCATCTTGTTTGTTGGATGACTACAAAGGTACTATTTTTTTACTTATCCAAAAAGAAAAGGCTGCCCAAAGACAGCCTTTTTTCCTATAGTTTATTCAATCGAATCTTACTTCGCCTGCTCAATTGCAGCCTGTCCCGCAGCCAATCGTGCGATAGGCACGCGGAACGGCGAGCAGCTTACATAATTCAATCCGACTTTGTGGCAGAATTTCACTGATGAAGGTTCGCCGCCATGTTCGCCGCAGATTCCGCATTTCAAATCCGGACGGACTTCGCGACCTCTTTCTGTTGCCAATTGTACCAATTGACCGACGCCTTTTTGATCCAATACGGCGAACGGGTCGTTTTTCAAAATTCCTTTATCCAAATACATCGGCAGGAATTTGGCGACGTCGTCGCGGCTGTATCCGAAAGTCATTTGAGTCAAGTCGTTGGTACCGAACGAGAAAAATTCGGCGGCCGTAGCGATGCGGTGAGCAGTCAGAGCGGCGCGCGGGATTTCGATCATCGTACCTACTTTGTAGTCGATTTTCTCGCCGCGTTCGTCGAATACCAATTGAGCGGTGTCGTCGATGATTTTCTTTTGCGGCAAGAATTCATGCAAGATACCGGTAAGCGGAACCATGATTTCGGGATAAACCGCTACGCCTTTGGCTTTCAAATCCAAAGCGGCTTCCAGGATAGCGCGCGTTTGCATTTCGGTAATTTCGGGATACAGGTTACCCAGACGGCAACCGCGCAATCCCAACATCGGGTTTTGTTCCAGCAGGCTTTCTACGCGGTTGTGGATTTCCTTGTAGGGAACGCCCATGACTTCCGCCATTTCCTGTTGTCCTTTTTCATCGTGGGGAACAAATTCGTGCAAAGGAGGATCGAGCAAGCGAACCGTAACGGGCAGTCCTTCCATTGCTTCGAAAATACCGGCGAAATCTTCGCGTTGCAAAGGCAATAATTTGGATAAAGCTTTGCGG
>JAISKG010000162.1 GCA_031261015.1 Dysgonamonadaceae bacterium
TGAAATCTTTTTTCATTTTTTTTTGTCAGCACAACTTTTTGTCCTAAATTTGCACACTAAAGTGACCCGTGTGCAGAAACCTCCGGCTAACATGGCAAAGACAAGAGAAAAGTTAGTAGAAATCGCTCGCCAATTATTTGCGAGAAAAGGGATTGAAGATACCACCATGAACGATATTGCGATGGCTTCCGACAAAGGCCGGCGCACGCTCTACACCTATTTTAAAAGTAAAACGGAAATCTATCACGCGGTGGTTCAATCGGAATTGGATCTGCTTTACCGGCGATTGGCGGAAGTAGTGCATCAGGATTTACCGGCCGACCGGAAATTAATGGAGTTTATGTACGTGCGCTTTGAATCCATTAAAGAAGTGGTGTTTCGCAATGGAACGTTGCGCGCCGATTTTTTTCGTGACATCTGGCGCGTACAAAGTGTGCGTCGGAAAT
Source organism: Dysgonamonadaceae bacterium (assembly GCA_031261015.1). GTDB lineage: Bacteria > Bacteroidota > Bacteroidia > Bacteroidales > Azobacteroidaceae > Azobacteroides. The sequence goes on from JAISKG010000162.1 coordinate 447, forward strand.
TTGATATGCTGGAAATCTCTCATATTCAGTCGATTTTGAATGAAGGAATCCAAACCGGATTGTTCGAGATCGAAGATCCGGAATCGATGGCCGTCATCTTACATCATGCTTTGAAAGGATTGGAAGTTCCGTATATTCGCGGGCAGATGAATTCGACTACGCTTGACCGGAGTAAGTCGCACAGTGTGGAAACCCTTTTGTTTCATGGAATTAAGAAACGATTATAAATTCATATAAATCATGACAAAATTGTTAGAAGGAAAAACGGCAGTCGTTACAGGGGCGGCGCGTGGCATCGGCAAGGCGATCGCGATTCGCTTTGCACAAGAAGGTTGCAACATTGCATTCACCGATTTGAACATCGATGAAAATGCACAGGCGACCGAAAAGGAAATCGCTGCATTAGGTGTTCAAGTAAAAGGCTATGCTTCCAATGCAGCCGATTTTACGGATACGCACAACGTGGTCGATCAGATTGTGAAAGATTTCGGACGGATCGACGTATTAGTCAACAATGCAGGGATTACCCGCGACGGCTTGATGATGCGCATGACCGAGCAACAATGGGATATGGTGATCAACGTGAACCTGAAATCGGCGTTCAACTTTGTGCACGCCGTCACTCCGGTGATGATGAAGCAAAGATCGGGCAGTATTATTAATATGAGTTCGGTGGTGGGCGTTCACGGGAATGCCGGACAAGCCAACTATTCCGCCTCGAAGGCCGGCATGATCGGTTTGGCGAAATCGGTATCGAAGGAATTGGGTTCGCGCGGGATTCGCGCCAATGCGATTGCTCCGGGATTCATTGCGACGGCGATGACCGAGCAACTTTCCGACGAAGTGCGCGCCGAATGGGCGAAACAAATTCCGCTGCGCCGTGCCGGTACGCCGGACGACATTGCCGACACCGCTTTGTTCTTAGCTTCCGATTTGTCGTCGTACATTACCGGACAAGTTATTCAAGTCGATGGCGGCATGAATACCTGATGGAAGTCGTTTATGAAGATAATCACCTGATTGCCGTCAACAAGACTTGTTCGGAGATTGTACAAGGCGATCAAACGGGCGATGTTCCGTTGTCCGAAACCGTCAAACAATGGTTGAAAACGAAGTACAACAAGCCCGGCGAAGCGTTCGTCGGCGTCGTGCATCGTTTGGACCGGCCGGTGTCGGGTTTGGTGCTTTTTGCTAAGACGAGCAAAGCCCTTTCGCGGATGAATGAACTATTCCGCTTGGGACAGGTGAAAAAAACGTATTGGGCGATTGTAAAAAATCCGCCCTCGGAATCGGCTGCCGAATTGACGCATTATTTGGTTCGCAACGAAAAACAAAATAAGTCGTATGCTTACGAAACGGAGAAGCCTGCGTCGAAAAAAGCGGTTCTTTCGTATCGAATGTCGGCAAGTTCCGATCGCTACCATTTGCTGGAAGTAGATTTGAAAACCGGACGGCATCATCAGATTCGTTGCCAGTTGGCAAAAATCGGTTGCCCGATTAAAGGCGATTTGAAATACGGTTTCGACCGTTCCAATCCTGACGGAGGAATCAGTTTGCATGCGCGGCAGATTCAGTTTACGCATCCGGTTTCCAAAGAGGAGATTATCTTGACGGCAGCGGTTCCGGACGATCCGTTGTGGAAATATTTTGAACAAGGAGTAAAATGATGGAAGAGGAAATAGTGTTTTCGCATTATACGGTTGATTTTGCGCGAGTGGCGCTCGAATTTTGCGCCTTTGCCGAAAAAGCGAAGGAAAGCGATAAAAAGACGTTTATAGATAATATGGTGAGAGTCCTTCCTTTGCTGTATTTGAAAGCTTCGATTCTTCCCGCGATTCCCGAATATTATGAATCGGATTTGGAAAACAAGGTTTCCGAGCAGTTTTATGCGCAAGTGCAGGAAACGGTTGCCAAATTGCTGGGCGACGGCGACTTGTATCTGGAAACTTTCCATCCCGATATGAAATGGAGCGATGCGCCGGTGGCCGTGAGAATTTCGGAAGATCTGGCGGATATTTATCAGGATTTGGGTAATTTTATCGCCGTTTTTAAAAACGGGCAAAAGGAAACCATGAACGATTCGTTGGTTGTGTGCATCGACAATTTCAAGCAATTTTGGGGACAACGTTTGGTTAATGCTTTGCGCGCCTTGCATTTTATTAAGTATCAACCGGAAACAGAAGAGTAACAGATTGTGGGACAGACCATCACGAAAGAGGAAATAAACCGCATGGATCGAGAAGCGTTTGAAGGTCAAATTATTGAAATTCAGAGCGCTGCCGATGTAAAGGCTTGTGTCGAATATTTGTCTCGCTTTGAGATCATCGGGTTTGATACCGAAACGCGGCCGTCGTTTCAGAAAGGGAAACGCAATGTGATTGCCTTGATTCAGTTGGCGGTAGAAGACCGGTGCTTTCTGTTCCGCTTGAATAAAATCGGATTTCCGGCCGCATTGATCCGCTTATTGTCGAATCCGCATCCTTTGAAAATCGGCTTGTCGTTGCGCGACGATTTTTCGTCCATGGCTCGAAAAAAACGGTTTACTCCGCACGGGTTTATCGATTTGCAAAAATTGGCGCGGGAGCACGGCATCGAAGAACAGAGCCTGCAAAAAATTTACGCGATTTTATTTCAAAAGAAAATAACTAAGAATCAACGCTTAAGCAATTGGGAAGCGGAAGCATTAACGCTTCCGCAAAAGCATTACGCCGCTCTGGATGCTTGGGCTTGCTTGAAAATTTACGAAAAATTATGTCCTACAAAAAAGTGTATTTGAATCCAAAGAAGGAAGAATCGTTGAAACGTTTTCATCCTTGGGTGTTTTCGGGAGCCATTCACCACATCGATGGTGTGCCCGAAGAAGGAGAAATTGTGGAAATTTACGATTCCGCAAAAAAATTTCTGGCTTTGGGACATTGCCAGATTGGGTCGATTGCCGTACGCATCCTGACTTTTGATCAGGAACCGGTTGATCAAGCTTTTTGGGAAAAACGCATAGCGGTGGCTTATCAACTACGCAAGCAATTGCAACTTATTACGAATCAAAACAATACTTACCGACTGATTCACGGCGAAGGTGATCATTTGCCCGGATTGATTGTTGATATTTACGGGAATACGGCTGTGATGCAGGCGCATTCGCCGGGGATGCACGTTCAGCGCGAGGCTTTGGCTCTGGCTTTGAAAAATGTCTTGGGCGACGCTTTGGAAAATGTATATTACAAATCCGAAGGAACGTTGCCATTCAAAGCCGGTTTGGATGCGGAAAATACGTATTTGATTGGCGGACAAAATGTTTCAAACGTAGCTTTGGAAAACGGATTGCAATTTCATGTCGATTGGGTGAAAGGGCAGAAAACCGGATTTTTTGTCGATCAACGCGAAAACCGGTGTTTGTTGGAGAAATACGCTAAGGATCGTAAAGTGTTGAATATGTTTGCTTACACCGGCGGTTTTTCCTGTTATGCGATGCGGGGCGGCGCGCAATGTGTGCATTCGGTTGATAGTTCGGCGAAAGCGATCGACCTGACCGACGCCAATATCGCTTTGAATTTTCCGGACGATCTGCGGCATCAATCCTTTACCGAAGATGCCTTTAAGTATTTGGAGCAGATGGGCGGCGCTTACGATTTGATTATTTTGGATCCGCCGGCTTTTGCCAAGCACAGGCAAGTGCTGCGAAACGCTTTGCAAGGGTATCGTAAGTTGAATGCAGCGGCGATGGCCAAGATTCAAGCAGGTGGAATTTTATTTACATTTTCCTGTTCGCAAGTTGTTTCCAAAGAAGATTTCCGTTTGGCGGTTTTCAGTGCGGCTGCGCAGTCGGGTAGGAGAGTGAAAATTCTTCATCAGCTCACTCAGCCCGCCGATCATCCTATAAATATATATCATCCTGAAGGAGAGTATCTTAAAGGATTAGTTCTTCAAGTAGAATGAATTTATAAAGTTAAACTTTGTTAATATCGAAAAATTCATGCTGAAAAATTATGTTTTATAACATAAAATACCTTACCTTTGTACTGTGTTTTTCATGGTATTAGATTTAAGGTTAACAATGAAGATTGGTTGTCGGGAAGACAACCTTTTCTTTTTTTAAAAAATGGATTATCTTTGTGGCGGATACGACACTAAACGATTTTTGCAGGCATTTGACAGCGAGGGCTATTTTTATAACCCTCGATTATCGAACGAAAATGACTGGTATTTTACGAGATAGGGAAAGTTGTATTATTGTACTCTTCCATAAATATATGTATAACTATCCTTGATGCGTATATAGAAGACAATATCCTGGGGCAGACTATATTCAATTAATTTTACAATTAATTTATTTCCTTTTTTCTCAACTTCAAATACATTGAATAAATTATTAAACGCACGCTCAAATTCAAAATCTGAAGTTGGCAATTCTACTGTGATTTCAAACTGATTGGCATT
>JAISKG010000196.1 GCA_031261015.1 Dysgonamonadaceae bacterium
AGCCTACGACGGACCTTCGTCGATTATCAGCATATAAGGCGTATATTGGACAAAACCCAGCAATAATTGTGATTAAAATAACAGTATTATCCCATGAATATACTATTTTTATTATTGTATTTTATTTTTAATTGCGTTTATTACCAAATTTCTATCCGTACAGCTAAATACATATATCTTATTGCATTCCGTATGAATTAAAAATGCTTGAGAAATATTTCCGATATATACTCTGTATTTGCCAATATCAGCATTCCAGAATAGGCCGGTATATCCGAAAAAGCCGCTACTTCCAAATAATCGTAGATCCGATTTATTCGGTTTGTAACATTCTACATCGGTTATTGTATCTATATCGATAATTAATTTTCCCCATAATTTTTTCAAAACCAATTCCTTTTCATTTATCTCTATAAAACGAGGAATATTACAGATACAATAAATACATAAAACAGGAATAGCAAACACAATAATTGATAGAATCCAATTAGTAAAATCTAACATCGAATGAATAAGAAAATATTCGCCAATAATCAAAATAACAAGCACAATAACAGTAATCACTTTTACGGATAATCCCCATTCAACTTTTTTAATTAATCTGTTCATAATCATTCAAAGAATTTATAATATTTATTTTGATAAAATTTATCCGAAAATATTCCTTGTGACGCAGAGAGTAAGCACTTGTCTTTACACAATTTAATATATGAGCCAAAATCATTTTTTTCATAGTTAGACCTGTTAAGTTTCAAAAACTTAACAGGTCTTAATGCAAAGGATGGCAGCGCAGAAGTTCAGTATATTAGTTACCTATTCACGATAACGCTGCAATCGCCGACCCAATCAAATTCGCATCCTCCAATTTGCTGGTATATACATGAATATGTTCCAACCCAAAAGAAGCCAAAAATCCATGCAAACTGTCGGAAACGATTTTGTTGTAATCCGAACCGTTCCGGTCGTCGCTCCAGAAAAGCGATCCGTCGGCTGCCAGACAAATGTTTTGAATATTTTTATCGTAAGTTTGCGTATCTTCCCTGTATTCAATCAATTCAAGAATTAAACCAGCTAAGGAGGCCGCAACCAATTGCGCCGAGCGAACATAAATTGCACGCGCCACCGCAGTATATTCTTCCTTATATATCATCGGATAATTCATCAAATTAGTGAGTTTTTCACCATCGAACTTGCTTTCGATCGCTCCGGGGAACGCATTTTCGAAAATTTTTCCCAAATAACCGCCGGAAATAGCTTTTTCAAACAATTGTTTCTTCGGCTGATCGGAATTTTCGTCCACGCGTTGATCAACTACTGTGAGGTATTCGCCCGCATGGTTGGGATCGGGCGTCGGTACCAAATTGCCCGATTCGAGGTTCACCGGAATCAAGTCGCCACTGTGGTAATGTCTGTCCAACTTCGGAATTTGATCCTTGTGAATCAGAGCAGCCATGTTAGTTCCCGTCCCGACAATCAAGCCGATGTAGGTATCATAACCGGGTTGAGCCAAACCGGCAAACAAACAGGCAATCGTATCGTTAACCACCTTAATGCTCTTAAATTGAGTCTTTTCCTTAATCCCTTCGTATTGATTCAGATATTCCATCAACGGTTTTCCAACCGGTTTTTTGAGCATTTCGGGAATCCAGATTTCCTTCGTCCAACGCAACAAAATCGCGCCGCCTTCCACTTCTGCCTCGGTTTTCGTTTCGGCGTTGGCTTCCACTTTGGTCGTCGAAGCAGCCGGATACGAAAAGCAATAACCGATATGCGTAACCGATTTATCCAGATGCTTTAATTGAGCAATGTGGCTGGCCATGGCGTTGAACAGATCCTCACGCGAAAATCCTTTGGTTTCGACGCACGACAAGGGTTTTTTCAGGTTTTCCAAGGTCACCGGTTTAGCGCCTTTTTTAAATTCTACGATCGCCGCTCTGAAATTCGTACCGCCCCAATCCAGCGCAAGTACCTTACCTTCAAAGTCTTTTCCCGGATTAACATACGTAGGTAAACACGCAATTTCCGTATCGTCTGTTTGCAGACCGACAGCGATTTTTCTTTGTAAATCTTTGGCAATTTCTTCCAATTGCCCTTTTGTAAGCTCAAAAATATTGCTTTTCATGATTCAAGTAATTTATAGATTCTGTTTCAGATTTGCAAATATAGGTATTTTATTGAAATTAATTTGCAAATATTCGTATCTTTGTTCCTGCAACATCCAAATTATGTACGCAGAAGTAATCCTCCCTGTCCCGTTATCCGATACTTATACTTATCTTGTTCCTCCGGAAATGGAAATACAATTGCTTAGTATTCAGAGTGATGCAATAGGCGTATTGGTTAGGGTTGAATTCGGTAAAAATAAACATTATGTAGGCGTGATTTCGCATCTACGGGATTCTCCGCCTGACAATCTTCCTTCAATCAAACCTTTGCTTGCAATTGAAAGTGAGCAGCCGTTGTTCGGTATGCAACAAATCCGTTTCTGGGAATGGATCGCTCATTATTACCTCTGCCGTTGGGGCGAAGTTTTTCATGCAGTCATTTCGGCTACACGACTTACTTCTTTGATTGATAAAGGAATAATGGAGAATAAAAAGCCAAAGAAAAAACGTTTGCCGGCCGTAGAAAAAAACGTTCAGCTTTTGCATCCCTTAAATATCTTCCAGCAACAAGCTTGCCAAGCAATTCGCCAACAACTGCAAACAAAGGAAGTTTGCCTATTGCACGGCGTGACGGCTTCAGGCAAAACCGAGTTGTACATGCACCTCATCGAGGAAATCTTGCAACAAGGAAAACAAGTTTTGTATTTACTTCCGGAAATCGCTCTGACTACACATATTACCGAAAGGCTTCGACGTTTTTTCGGCGATCGTCTGGGCATTTATCATTCCAAAATCACCGCATCCGAACGAGTCAAAATCTGGCAAGATTTGTTGCGAGGCGAAGGTTATCAAGTCATTCTCGGTGTTCGCTCGTCGATCTTTTTGCCGTTCAAATCTTTGGGTTTAGTGATTGTGGATGAGGAACATGAGCCGAGTTACAAGCAGCAAGATCCTGCGCCGCGCTACCATGCCCGTAATGCGGCGATCGTCTTGGCGAAAATGTACGGCGCCAAAGTAGTCTTGGGCAGCGCCACGCCTTCGATCGAATCGTTTTACAATGCTCAGAGCGGAAAATACGGTTATGTATCGTTAAATCAACGATTTGAAGCAAGCGAATTGCCGACGCTCATTCCCGTCAACACCAAAGAGTTGAAACGAAAAAAGCAGATGAAAACAATTTTTTCGCCCGTGCTGCTCGAGAAAATGCAAGAAACTTTGGACAAAGGCGAACAGGTTTTATTGTTTCAAAACCGGCGTGGATTTGCACCTGCACGCGTATGTAAATTATGCGACTGGACGCCGCAATGCCGTTATTGCGACATCAGCCTTACCTATCACAAAAACGCTCATCTCCATGGGAAAAGCTTGCTCTCCTGTCATTACTGCGGACGAACTTACCAATTGCCGCAAGCCTGCCCCGAATGCGGCAACAACGACTGGAAAACTTTAGGTTTCGGAACGGAAAAAGTCGAAGAAGAAATCACCGCGCTTTTTCCCGGCGCGGCAGTCGAGCGTATGGATGCTGATTCCACTAAATCCAAAACGGCTTTGGAAGGCATCCTCTCGCGTTTCGGAAAAGGAGAAACACAAATCCTGATCGGTACTCAAATGATTTCCAAAGGTTTGGATTTCGATAAAGTCAGTCTGGTGGGCATCCTCAACGCCGATGCTTTGATGAATTTTCCTGATTTTCGCGCTTACGAACGAGCCTATCAATTGATGTCGCAAGTATCGGGTCGTGCGGGAAGACGCGGGAAGCACAGCGAAGTCGTAATTCAAACTTCACATCCCGAACATCCTCTGATTCAAACGGTTTTGCAACAGGATTACGAAGGCATGTATGCCTTGCAATCGGAAGAACGCCAAGCCTTTCACTATCCGCCGTTTTACCGTTTAATCGCTCTCAATCTGAAGCATAAAAAAGAAAATATCGTACGCGAAGCTGCCGATGCTTGGGCTGTTTTACTCACGCAACGATTGGGCGACCGCGTCATCGGCCCCGATAAACCTGCCATAGGCCATATTCAAAACTTGCATATTCGCAAAATCCTATTGAAAATCGAAACGCAAGCTTCTTTCTCGCAAGTTCGCGAATATCTGGAAGATACAAAAAGCCGGATCGTTTCCGACCCGGCCTTTCGTAATTTGATCGTGCAATACGACGTCGATCCTGTGTAAAATTACTTCTTCGTTCCGCCCGTATTGGCATCGATGATAATTTTCAACGCCCGTTCGTATTCTTTCAGTTGCGCCGGAGTAAAATCAGCTTTATATTTCTCAATTTCAGCACTTTGAGTTTGAAGTTGAGTTGCCAACTGGCTGAATTTCTGCGGATCTTTCGCAATGTTGTTGTACGCTTCGCCATAAGATTTTGCATATTCTTTGAAGGCTTTCAACGCATCGGCCGGAGCTACTTTAACGGCTTCTACGGCAGGCTCCACCTTTGCCGGATCAACAGCTTCTACAACCGTTTCTTCTACTACGGCTTCCGCTTTTTTGGCATCTTTACAAGCAACGAATGCCAGCATCAAGGCTACTACACATACTCCTAAAAAACTCTTTTTCATTTTGATATGGATTTAAAATTAATGATTTGCCAAAGGTAAGGATTTCTGTAGAAAAACACAAACATTACAGGTTATTCGTTATTTTACTATATTGTTCCAAGCCACTCTTTCGTCTTCATTTAAATTGTATTCTTCCACATTTCTACTTCTGAAATAATCGTCGAAGTCAGCAATTAAATTTCCGTACTGTTTGAGTGCAGAATATCGTAAAAATCTTCGATATAATTCAACAATCCGCTTTTCTCAAACAGACCAATCGCCGTTTTGCCGTCGATTCCTTTCCGTGTCCGGTATTCCTCGACAGCAAAAACAACAAATTGTTTTTTACTATCTAAATCTTTATACATCAGGATAATCAATTTTATTTGTTCGTTTTTCCTGCATCAGTAAATCATACAAAAGAATTTCGGAAAAATGCCAGATTTTCGTTTTTTCATCTTCCAAATCCTTGAAAAGCTGCGAAGTATAAAGAAAATTCAGAGCGGCATTGAAATCAAGCGAGTTATTTTCCTCTATTAAAGATACAAGAACCGGAATTTTCGTCCGTAAAGAAATATGATGTAATTTTTTCTACTTCGCTCATACGAGGATTTCTGAATTAATAAATTGTCTTCACTTATTTTCCTATTCTTTGGTTGAAATAAAAATCTTACCTTAATAAATATTGCCGCAGTGATGCTTCTGCATATCAATCAACCGAATCCCGATTGGAAGTATTTTTTCAACCTGTTCACCCACCTCAACAAGTCGCGATAAAGACACCTTGCAAAAATAATAATTCCACAATTCAATCAGTTCTTCAAGATTGAAATTATCTTCGTCATTTAGTTTCATGAACGTTGGCAAGTCGTCCTGTTTTAATATGTCAAGTAATTGATTAAAACACAAAGAACCGGGTAAAGGTATCAGTGGAGTTGCCATCATTGTTCTTGTGTTATTTATTGCTTTTAAATCATTTACGAAATCGATTGTCTCTGAAAGTGTTGTTTCATCTTCTCCTTCGACTCCCAATACCAAACCTCCTGCAATTACTTCAATACCATAATCTTTTAGCAATTCGGCAGCCAGAAGATTCTGTTTTTTAGTAACATGCTTGTTCATTGCTTTCAACATTCTATCGCTTCCCGATTCATATCCAACCATCAATGACACAGCGTTTAAACGTTGTAGAATACTCGCTGTTTTGTGGTTAATTTCATCAGCTCGGGCAAAACAGTGGAAAGCGGGACGAACACCACTTCTGTCAAATACATTGTTTGCAGCATCCGTTATGCGATTCATGTGTTTAATGTTTACTGTAAAATCTGCATCGGAAATTCTAACGTGATCAATATTGTACTTTGTTGTCAAAGAAAATAGATCCTGTTCAAACAGTTCGGACGAACGCCATAAGTTTAAATGTTCAATAGAACAAAAAGTACATTTCTTTTGTCCGGTATAAGCACAACCTCGCTGCGTGTATGTAGAACCAACCATTTTCACATCGCTTAAATTGCCTTGCGGTTTGAAATAAGAACTGTATTTTGCAAAGTCAATTTTGCTGTAATCCAAAGGCTTGGTTAAAGGATCTGCACCACGGCTTCTGTTGTCTAAATGATTTATAATGGCTTGTCCTTCTTTTACATAACTTATATTTGGAATTTCAGCCAAAGATAAGTCTTTTATCAACGCCGTTATCAATGCTGAGAAAACAGGCTCACCATAGCCTGTAACCAAAAAATCAAATGGTCGTTCACCTTTTTGCATTTTGTGAAGAATTGCATCTCTACGATGGGTTATATGGATGCCGCCACATACAACAAACGCTCCGTTTGATTTTGCTATTTCTGCAATTCGGAGCGCATTTGAATAGTTATAGGTTGTACAACTTAAAGCTATGATATCTGCTTTTCGTTCTTTTACAGCTTCTTCAATTTCCAGTTGGGACATAATTGTACTGTCAAGAAAACGGACATTTTGCCGATAAATTTCCGGCAAAGAAGAAAATAATGCAATAGGTCCCAGTGGCGGCTCGCTGGAATAATTATCACTTCCTGTACTGGATGCCGGATATATAAGATCAATTAACATGTTCAATCTAAAATTCAATTAATAATTGTGTTGTCAGGTAATTGGTATCTTTTTCAAAAGAATTTTTGAAATTTCTGTAAGAATAATTGAGCTGTACCCGCATGTTTTTTGCAAACCAATAATTTGCCCCCAACATATAAACCGTAGCAGATGACAAGTCATTTGATTTATCCGATTTAAAATAATCGTATTTCAGCACCGGTTGCAGTTTGGATGTAACATAATAAGCTATCGCGGCATAGTATCCGTATGCGTCCGTAGTCTTAGTAGTCCCTTGGATATATTCGCTCCGAACCAATAATTTACCATCATCGTATTTGAGTCCGAAAGTAGTTCGGTTACGTTTGTATTGCATGGTCTGTGCTCCATACTTCCCGTTATAAAATGAGGCTCCGATACTCAACGGTTTGACAGGATTGAGAATCAATGTT
>JAISKG010000280.1 GCA_031261015.1 Dysgonamonadaceae bacterium
AAGCAAATCAATCCGTTGAAAATAATTAATAAGTATGTCTAAATCAAAGAGAAAGCCTATTATAAAAGATAATCCTTCCCGAAAAGAATTATTTAGGAGGAGAATAAGAAGAAGGCAAAATCAGGAGACTTCTATTGCAAAATATTTGGAAGATACTGAAGAATTTCAATTAACTGATGATAAAAGCATTGTCAATGACTATGATTATTGCGATTATAAGATTGATTGGTATCATGGAATATCGGGTTTCTTCAAAAGATTGCTAAGCAAATATACAAAAGAAGAATTGATGGACGATATTAAAAAATATAGCAGAAAATAGAAAACATCTTTGTAAATTTTCCGTCATTTCCCTACCTTTGCTATCGGAAACAACACTAATTAACGATAATTTTAAACAAGAAAAAACGATTTTTAGTCCAGAATTGACAGTGGATTTCTATTTTTCAAGCAAGAAATTCAATTTCGTTTGATACATCAAATAATAGCCGCGTTTATTAGATTCGGACAGAAAAGACTGTTTTACCAACGGTTCAACGAATAGCTGCTTTTCTAAAAAGACGGACAATAATTTATTCGCTCGGCTCTTACTAATTCCGACTCTTTCCGCCAACTCTGAAAAATCTGTTTTGCCTGCGTGCCCGAACTTTTTATACGATTCACTTTTATAATCATCGGCAAAAAGTCCTTTATTTAACGCAAAATCGGCATCATCAACATGTAAACGTGTATTAATCAAATCGTAAGCAGGACTTAACAGGTAATCTCCGCTTGTTGATTCCAATAATGAGAAATTCTTCAAATGCGCATCGCCATTGGAAAAAAGATAATTAAACACGACCAATGAAAAATATTTTTCGATTTCCACCCGCCATGCAGGCACGTATTTTTGTATCAACAAACCAGCCTCTTCGTAACTGTAAGTGTATTTAAAATCAGCACCGGCATTGTCTTTTGTTTTTCCGGCTAAGGAAGCGAAATCCTCTTTTCTCCATTTTCCGCCGTCCAATTTTACGTCAAAACGCTTGGTAAGATACGCAGGTGTTCCGTCTTTGAAAAATACCACTGCATTTTCGGCAGTATTTATGCCATACACTTGTTGCGCTATTTGCATGGTTAGATGTTCATTGGCAGGAACTTGGTCAACTTTCTTTAAATCTCTGGGAATGGGTTTCAGCAGGTAAGTACCTTGTTCGCCCGCTTGCGTTAAACGAAGTACATTTTTATCCAATAACAAACTCAACTTTTCCTGAACGCCCGATATGGATATGCGTTTGCGATTTTCCATAAACAATTCAGCTACTTCTTCGCTGTGTTGCGGTGGGTCGTAAGCTAAGATATAATTTTTCATTCTTCTATCGGTTTTACGGTTATTGCGCCTATAGTATCTTGTTGTGCCGTAGCCAAAAGTAAACCAAAATTATCATTTTCGTCAATTCTTAATTGCGTACATTGCAATTTGCGATTCACGCCTTCGCTCAACATATTAAAAAAGAACGGAAACAAATATTCGCTTTGATATTCCTGTTGCGTTTTAGGAAGCGTTAAACTAACAGACGGTTGTAAATTATCGACAAAATAAGTATCCTCATAACGAAAAAAATACTTGTCCCGACTTTCTTCAGTGAGAAAACCCGCTAATTTTCCATTACGATATATTGCTGCTTTTCGCATTTAATTATCCTTTCTTTACATCCAGTTTGATTTCCATTCCCACCACTTCCGCTAATTTTCCCAACACGTCCAATGACGGATTCCCTTGTCCGCGTTCCAACTTGTATAAGGTATTTGTGCTTATTTCCGCCAATTCCGCCAAATGCGGCTGAGTTATTTTTAATTCTTTCCGGCGGGCTTTAATGGTTTCACCCAATTGTTTTACTAACATTATATTGTGATTTAGAGTGCAAATATACGATATGATTTTGAATTATCAATGTAAAATCATATTATATTGTGATTTTATTGAATTTTTTGAATAATTTCGAATGCAATAGCACATAAATCACAATTGACTTTCTTCGACAAGTCACAACCGTATCTCCACCCCATTATAAAAATCCAATATCTTCACCCGAAACACATAATCATACTCCGACCGAATCTGCTCCGACCGGCTCTGTATCAACTTTGTCTTCGCCTCGTTAAACTCAAACACCGAAGATTTGCCGATCTCGTAACGTTCTTGTGTATAGCGAAATGACTCGGTAGAAGCCCGGACGGATTTTTCCGATGCAAGATACTTTTCATAAGCCGCGACGGCATTCTGATACGCCGTTTGAATTTCCTTGTACAGTGTTTTTCTTGCTTTTTCCAATTCCCACTGCCGGTTGTCGATATTCAATCGGGTGCTGCGCACTTGGTTACGTACCGAAAAACGGTTGAAGATGGGAATGCTCAGGCTTAAACCGATGTATTCGTGGCCGTTGTCTTTGAATTGAGTAAAAAAAGGCGGATTAGCCAAAGTAATTTCTCCTGTTTGCTGATTGGTATAATCTTTTGCTCCGTATGTATAAGAATAGCCTGTGCGATATCCCATATTCAGGCTCAGATTAGGATAATAACCTGATTTTGCAATATTCAGCGCTCGTTCAGCGCTCTCAACTTTGTATTGCTGCTCTTTGATGACCGGTTTATTGTTTACTGCATGGTCGAAAATCACTTGAGCCGGCTGAAGACCGCCTACAGATTGTGCAAGGATGTCGCTGATTTCCGGAGCTTGAATATCAAAGAGTGTTTCCGGTTCCAACTCAAGGTTTTGCGCCAAATCCAACAAGGCTAAAGCGACGTTGTTGCGAGCTTCGATCACCGATACTTCATCTTTTGCGACTTGCGCTTCGATGTCGTACAACTGCGATTGGGGAACTTTACCTGAAGAAACCAAAATTTGCGTTTTTTCGACTTGCGCTTGGCTCAGATTCCATTGTTCCTGAGCGACTTTCAACATTTCCTTGTTGAAAAGGGCTTGCAAAAATAAGGAAGCGATGTTCAACGCGACGTCTTCTTTCGCTTTTTCCAAACTTTGCACGGCAGCCTGCCATTCCAATTTGTTGCGCTCTATTTCGTTAGGAATACGAAAGCCGGTGAAAAGAGGCATTGAACTGCCGAGTGAAAAGTTCATATTGGATCGATCTCCTGAGCTATTCAAATTGCTTCGATCAGAGGTATAACCAAAACCCCACTCTTGCCCGACGGAAGCGCTTAAATCGGGTAAGCGGCTCATCTTCGCCGTATTCAGGTCGATAGCGGCATTTTCTTTCTGCAACTCGATTTGCTTGATGGCGATGTTGTGTTCAATAGCGTAGTTGATACACGTTTCCAATGTCCACGATTGCGCTTGGACAGAAGTTACTGCGCTGAAAATCAAAAGAATAAAAGCGATTCTTTTCATAATTATTTGTTTTAGCTTAGTTTTCTTTTTGAGGTGTTATGTCTTTTTTGTTTATTTCATTGCCTCGGATTTTGTCCGTCAAAGATAATCCTTTTTTTATTTCAATGTGTATCCCGTCGGATAATCCTACGGTAACTTGTTTTCTATCAAATTTTTGTGATTTTTCTTCTTTGAGAACATAAACGAAAGTCGTATCGTTGCTGAATTCGACGGAGCTTTCGGGAATCGTCAACACATTCGAGGCTTTCGCCAGCACGATTTCCGCATTGGCGCTGTATCCGGCGCGGATAAAGACCGAATCAGACGTTTGCACGGCGGCTTTGATCTCAAACAGCACCGCGCCGTTTTGTTCCGTCCCTTTTGGCGAAATATATTCCAAAGTAGCTCCAAACGATTGATTATTAATAGCGCCGATAGTAAGAACGAGCGGCAATCCTTCCTTGATTTTGCCTACTTCCGTTTCGTCGATTTTTCCGCGGAAAATCAAATCATTCATGTTGGCAATGGCAGCAATCGTAGTGCCATCATTGAACGTATTGGCTTGAATCACAGAGTTTCCCGCTTTGACCGGCACATCCAAAATCATGCCGGAGATAGTCGAACGAATCTGCGTGTTGCTCAAGCGGGCGTATTTTCGGGAAACGCCTTCACGCACAATGTCTAAGGCATCTTGTGCATTGGTTGCTTCTTCTTTTGCTTTTTGATAAGCGGTTTCCGAAACCTCAAATTCTTCTTTGGAAATCACGTTTTTTTGAAACAATTGTGCTTGTCGGGCAAAGTCTATTTCACTCTGTTTCAGATTGATTTGTGCTACTTTCAAGCGAGATTCAGCCGAATTGAGTTGTCCCATTTCGGGAATAACTTTCACAGTTGCGATCACTTCGCCGGATTTGACCATTTGCCCGGCTTCTTTCAGTACTTCCGCCACGATGCCCGAAATTTGAGGCTTGATCAAAATTTCGTCTCGTGGTTCTACTTTTCCGGTAGCGATCGTTTTATTTTCAATGTCGCCCATCACCGGAGAAACAATTTCATATTTAATTATTTCCGGCTGCGATTTATTCCACAAAAACACGAAGGTCAATAGAAGGACGAATCCTAATATGACAAACAAACTGATTTTACCGACTTTTTTCATTTCAATGGTATGTTATAATTTTTTATTCTTCTCGAATGGCGTCAATCGCTTTGATCCGCAAGGCGCGCATCGTAGGAATAGCGCCGGCTATTAATCCGCAAATCAATAAAATAACGGTCGATACAATAGCCGCTCCGAAGGGAACCATCGGTTCGGTCATAAATATATTTTCCGCATCCTGCAACCAGTAACGATCCGACAGATGCAAAGTTAAAACGCCCAAACACAAACCCAGCAAGCCGGAAACGGTCGTCAATATCAGACTTTCCATCAGAATTTGGCTCATGATCGTTCGCGGTTTGGCGCCCAAAGCCCGCCGCACGCCGATTTCTTTCGTGCGCTCTTTTACGGTGACTACCATGATGTTACTGTCGCCGACGATGCCGGCGATCAGCGTACCCGATCCGACAATCCAGATCAAAATCACAATGCCGATCATTAGTCCGTTAAACATTTTAAAATTTTCTTCCATGTTGAAACTCATGAGCGCTTGCTCATCGGCGGGATCGACGTCGTTGGCTACTTTAACCAATTCATTCATCCGGGTTTCCATATTTTTAACGGAAGCTCGCGGTTGTGCTGTCATCGCCAGCAAATCAATTACATCGCCTTGATTATTAATTTGTTGCAAAGTAGTAAAAGGCACTGACACTGCTTCGGATGTTTTACCGTTCAGACTCATATTGGAAACGCCGGCAGCTATGCCGACGACCTGAAAATAAATTCCATTGACACGGATGTATTGCCCGATAGGATTGATTTTGGACGGAAATAATTCTTCGTAAACCTTACTTCCTATCACACAGACTTTTCTTTTCTGTTGAATATCAATATCGTTGATAAAACGGCCTTGACTTAAAAATTGATTTTCAATCTTTTCGTAGTTGGGATACAATCCGCGTACGTTGAACGTGCCCGACTGGTCGTCAACAACTATATTATTTTTTTGCGAGTCCTCTCCGAAAATCACCGGCGAAAGTACGTCGATTTCGGGAATTGCATGAAGCAACATCGCTACGTCGCGGTTATGAATATGCCATTGTCGGCCTTTCTGAAAACCTTTGTAAGGCAGGCTGGTTTGCCGCGTAAACATAAAGCACGAGTTGGTAGCAAAACCCTTGATTCCCTTCATTATACCGTTGTGCATGCCGGAGCCGAAACCCATCATGGCGATCAGCATAAAAATGCCCCAGAACACGCCGAATCCCGTCAAGATACTGCGTACTTTGTTGCGGGTGATCGTAACCCCGATTTCCTGCCATCTGTCCCAATCAAACATCATAACGCATGGCTTCTACGGGTGAAATTTTAATGGCCTTTCGCGCAGGAAAATAGCCGGCCAGCAAACCGGAAAAAATCAGAACGGTCATCGCTCCCAAAGCTACGCCCACGTGAATCGTCGGATTTTGGAAAATATGCGAGGCTTCTTCCATTCCGGGCGACTGCAAAATCGAATCGGCTAATTCGCCGATGCCGACTCCCAGAAACAGGCCAATATATCCGAAAATGGAAGTAATGATAACCGATTCCGTCAAAATGCTCCCCAGAATGGACGATGGCTTGGCGCCTAAAGCTTTACGAATGCCAATCTCTTTGGTGCGCTCGCGAACGGTGATCAACATGATGTTGCTCACTCCGATCATTCCGGCCAGCAAAGTTCCAATGCCTATCATCCAGATAAAGGCCGAAATACCGTTGAAAATCCCGACAAATTGGAGGTAATTTTGCAATTGGTTCCAGATTCCGACGGCGCGATCGTCGGCCGGATCGTAAATATGAATTTCGGCTAATTGTTCGCGGAATTTTTTTTCGAAAGCTTCGTTGGCTTCTTTCGTGTCCAAACCGTTGATTGTAAAAGCGATATTGTGATAACCGTGATTTTGATTATACAATAATTGCGCCGTCGAAATTGGTATATAGGCTTTTTCCTGATTGCCCCAATCTTTTTCTTCAAAAACGCCAATCACGCGGTAGCTCAATTCGCCGGCCAGAAAGATTTTGCCCAATGGGCTTTCCTTCGGAAACAAAACTTCCTTCAATCGTTGGTTGATAACGGCTACTTTGCGGTATTCGCGGATATCCATGGAATTGATGAAATGGCCTTCGCGGATCTTGATTCCGTTGATGTGTTGATATTCGGGATTTACGCCAACAAACGAAGAATTTGTATTGAATTGTCCGTTGCTGACAGCTAAATTACTGTAAATAAGCGGAGTAATCTCGTAAGATTCCGGAATGCGATTTTGAATAAGTTGCACATCTTTCCCGTCCAATTGAATCGGCCGGTTGTCGGGAAATCCCTTGTACGGAATCGAGGTTGTACGCCCCCAATATTGAATGCTGTTGACGGAACGGGTACCAAAATTGGAAACCATGCCGTTGCGCAGCCCGTTGCCGGAGCAAAGTAGGAGGCAAAACATGAAAATCCCCCACGAAATTGAAAATCCCGTCAGGAAGGTACGCAGTTTATTTTTCTTGATGCTGCTGAAAATTTCCGATCCGAGTTCCCAGTTCAACATATTTTTTCGATGATTCCGTCTTTGAGGTGAATAATTTTGTCGGTCGCTTCAGACACGCTCTGTTCGTGAGTAACAATGATCATGGTCATGCCTTCGCGGTTCACTTCGCGGAGAATGCGTATGACCTCTTCCGAAGTTTTGCTGTCTAAGGCGCCGGTCGGCTCGTCGGCCAAAATGATTTTCGGCTGAGCGATCAAGGCGCGAGCGATGGCGACCCGTTGCTTTTGTCCGCCCGACAATTCGTTCGGCAAGTGATGCGCCCATTCTTTCAATCCCAATTGATCCAAATATTCCAATGCTGCTTTGTTCCGTTTTTTTCGGTTCACTCCTTGATAATATAAGGGTAAGGCCACATTTTCCATTGCATTTTTGAAAGCGATGAGGTTAAACGACTGAAAGATAAAGCCGATCATCGTATTTCGCAATTCGGCTGCTTTGCTTTCGCTGAGATTCCGAATCAATGTATTGTTGAGGTAATATTTTCCGGTATCGTAAGTATCCAGAATGCCTAAAATATTCAATAGTGTGGATTTACCCGAACCCGAAGCGCCCATGATGGAAACCATTTCGCCCTGCTCGATTTCGAGGTTGATCCCTTTCAGGACGTGGAGCGGAGCGCCGTTGTAGTAGGTTTTATGGATGTTTTCTAAGCGGATCATGCGTGATTGATTTGGGTACAAAAGTATGGTTTTTTCAATAAATAATCTCTATCTTTGCAGCTAAAATTCCCAAAATAACAAAGTTTATGAAATTTACCAAAATGCACGGCGCCGGCAACGATTATGTTTACATCGACTGCCTCCGCGAAAAGGTAGAAAATCCGGAAGAACTGGCGATTCGCGTCAGCGACCGGCACAAAGGCATCGGTTCCGACGGCTTGGTGTTGATCCTGCCTTCCGAAACTTGCGATTTTCGGATGCGGATGTTCAACGCCGACGGCTCGGAAGCGCAGATGTGCGGCAATGCTTCCCGTTGCGTGGGTAAGTTCGTGTATGACAAGGGTTACACTCAGCAAAAGGAAATTACGCTGGAAACGTTGGCCGGAGTGAAGAAATTGCAATTATTTACGGATGGAAAGAATAAAGTCGATCAAGTGCGTGTTGATATGGGAGAACCTATTTTGAAAACGGCCGATATTCCGGTTCGCTGGCCTGACGATCGACTGATCAACGAAACCGTTGATTTTCACCCGGAAAAATTGGCGTTGACTTGCGTTTCGATGGGAAATCCGCATGCCGTTATTTTTGTAGAGGATGTTGTGAATTTAGATATTGAAAGATTAGGTAAAAAAATCGAAAACGACCCAATGTTTCCCCAACGAACAAACGTCGAATTTGCCGAAATCGTATCGCCCGGCCGTGCCCGGATGCGCGTGTGGGAACGAGGCAGCGGCGAAACATTGGCTTGCGGTACAGGAGCTTGCGCAACGATCGTTGCCGGCGTTTTGAATGGTCGCTTAAACCGTCGCGCTACTATTTCGCTCTTAGGCGGCGATTTGCAATTGGAATGGAAAGAAGAAAATAATCACGTATATATGACCGGCGAAGCTATTCAGGTTTTTGAAGGAGAAATAGAATTATAAAATTATGATAAAGATTAACGAACATTATACCGAAATCGGCAATAACTATCTGTTTGCCGAAGTTGCCAGACGAGTACAGGATTACAAAGCCAATCATCCGGATAAGACGGTGATTAGCTTGGGAATCGGCGATGTAACGCAACCGATTGTCCCTGCAGTGATTGACGCGCTTCATAAAGCGTCCGACGAGATGGCCGACGCGAAAACCATGCGCGGCTACGCTCCTTACGAAGGCTACGATTTTCTGATTCAAGCTATTCTGAAACACGATTTTACCGGTCGAGGCATCCATTTGGAAGCCGACGAAATTTTCGTCAGCGACGGTGCGAAAAGCGATACCGGCAACATCGGCGATATTCTGTCGCACGACAATTACATCGCCATTACCGATCCGGCCTATCCGGTTTA
Organism: Dysgonamonadaceae bacterium; assembly: GCA_031261015.1. Taxonomy (GTDB): domain Bacteria; phylum Bacteroidota; class Bacteroidia; order Bacteroidales; family Azobacteroidaceae; genus Azobacteroides. The sequence continues at coordinate 9,036 of JAISKG010000280.1, forward strand.
TGTGGATACTAATAAAATGGTGGGTCGCGAAATCGAACTTCTGCCTTGCACGCCGGAAAATCATTTCGTTCCCTCCTTTCCGAAACGCCCGGCCGATATTATTTATTTGTGTTATCCCAACAATCCGACAGGCACGGTTTTAACGAAAGAACAATTGACAAAATGGGTCGATTACGCTTTGAATCATCATTCCTTGATTCTTTTCGATGCAGCTTACGAAGCCTTTGTATCTCAACCCGGTATTCCGCATAGTATTTACGAAATCGAAGGTGCGAAGAAAGTTGCGATCGAGTTTCGCAGTTTTTCCAAGACGGCCGGATTTACGGGATTACGAGCAGGTTACACTGTGGTTCCCAAAGAGTTAATCGCGCAGACATCCAAAGGTGAAGTGCTTTCGTTGAACGCGATGTGGAAACGCCGTCAATCAACTAAATTCAACGGGACAGCCTACATCATCCAGCGTGCAGCCGAGGCGGTTTATACGCCCGAAGGACAAAAGCAAATCCGCGAAGTGATCGATTATTATATGGAAAATGCCAAGATTATCAAAAGCGGTTTGGAAAAGATAGGATTAACGACTTACGGCGGCGTAAATGCTCCGTATATTTGGGTAAAAACGCCTCAGAATCAAACTTCTTGGGAATTTTTCGATGTGCTGCTCAATCAAGTGCAGGTTGTCGGGACGCCCGGCTCGGGCTTCGGCGCATCCGGCGAGGGCTTTTTCCGGTTCACGGCGTTTGGCAACCGGGAAAATACGTTGGAAGCGGTGAAGAGGATTCAATCACTGTATTAATAAGCTATTTTATTTTTTTAACCGGAAACATTTTGAGAGAGTAAATGATTTGGAAATAATTTAAACAAACGCAGGGGCGAAAAATCTTTCGCCCCTGCTACATGTTTTTTACATTCTATCTCTTACGCGTTTCACCGCAAACAGCCCATATACAAGACCTGCCAGAAGCAAGACCGATACGCCGTCGGCTACCGGCACGGGAGGGTCGATTTCCCCAATACCGCCGCGCAGTTGACCGCTGTCGCCGGTTGTTTCCAAACTACGAGAGTAAGTTACAAACGCCGAGGCCTCATTCTTTTCCTGAAACGTATTCGAAAAGTCCGTTTGCTTGTTGGATTTTCCGAAAGAAGTTCCGGCCGGACTTGCAGGAACGGTTAACATTCCCGCAATCATCCATGTACCTATTAAACTGATAATCTTTTTCATTTCCTTTTCAATTTTCAATAATTAATCACTTTCTTTATGCTGCGACCCTGTTCGGTGTTCACTTCCACGAAGAAAGCGCCTTTGTCTGTCACTTGAACCTCGGAAGCAACGGCCGATAAACGAGTCTGTTCCGTAATCAATTGACCTTGTGCGCTATATACTTTGATTGAACGAATCAAGTTGAGCGGCGACGACACGATGCGAATCGTATTATCCTTAGTCGATACCGATACCGGAATGTCGGCGATGCGGTCGTTCAAGCCGGTTGGGGTAGCGGGAGCGAACAACAGGAAGAAACGGTTGCTCATGTTGTTTGTGTTGTTCGTGAAAGAGTATGTATTATTCGTTGCGCTCAGATCGATCGTGCTTTGTGTTTGATCATCGTAGAGGCTGACGGTTTCGCCGGTTAAACTGTTTAATCCGAACGAAAGAGTGATGTTGGCTCCTTCCGGCGCGCGAACACCCAAAGCAACCGAAGCTTGGTCCTTATCCATCAAAGCGATTTCAAGCGGTTGATCCTGCATGATATAGAGTTCGGGAACTTCCTGTACGAAGGTAAAGAGCTTGGAAACGCCGTAAGCTTCGGGATCTTCGCCGCGTTGAATCACAACTGCGCTTCCTCCTGCTGCCGATTTGGCGATAACTTTCAAACTTTCGATGCTGCCTGCCGTTGCCGAACGCAAAGCTCCTCCTCCTGTTGTTGGGGCGGTCGAAACGACGGCTACTTTGATCGTCAATCGGTCTTGACTGGCTTTAGGTTTGACAAGGAACGATTGCAATGGAGAAATCAACAGATCGCCGGTTTCGCCGTCCGCTTCGGTTTGTGCGTAATTGGTGACCGTTACTCCTGTCAAAGTAGCCGGAGTAAGAGCAACCGTACTGTAAGCGGAACCGTTCCACAAACGATAATATTTTTCGATCTTGGCATCGTTGGTTCCGCCGGTAAACAAACCTGCAAAATTCAAATGCGACAAGAATGGATTGGCAACCAATAGGCCGTTACTGGTCAAGTCGATATCGAACTCAGCAGGAATGACGTTGTTCTCATTTTCGGGAATGAAGCGCATGCCGATGGGTACGGTTTTCGTTTCGCTGTTGATCGTTATATTCGTTTTTTGGCGTGTAACCTGAGCCGGAGGATAGGTTCCTTCGGGTGCACGGCCTCCATTAGTGTAGAAATAGAAGAATTTGCTGGTACCGTGGTGTGCTTCCAATTCGGCAGCCGGTTCATATTGGTGGTGCTTGTTGGGTGTTTGAGCCAAAGTTTCTGCATGGTTCGTTGCCGGTTGTGTCATGAAATATGGGAAAGTCAATGTTTTCGCATAACCGCCGGAAGCCACTTTCCAAGCAAAACCGAAGCCCAGAGGTAATGGAACATCGTAATCGGGCAGATCGTCGGTGAAATCGGCGTATTCGGCGATGGTAACGCCGTCTTTGCCTGCCAGTGTCGAGGTAATATTCTTTGCATATTTAGCGTAAGCCGAAGGACTTCCGCCAAACGAGAAGTCGCCTACGACCATATCTTTCAGCGGGGCGCCGATGGTGTAATAGCGGCCTCGGTCGATTCCTTCGTCGGTCAGGTTAAATTCGACTTCCGAGGAGAAATAATGCAAGTATTGGATTGCGCCTACTTCTGCGCCAGAACCGAAACGGATATTATCGGCGTAGGCATCGGTGGTTAGAATCGGATAATTGGTTACTTCCGAATTGGCGGGGATGATTACGTCGGTTGCTTTAGTCGGTATGCCGTTGGGATCCCAGTTGAGAGGATTTTCCCAGTCGTTGTTGTTTTGGGAACCGTTCCATGTGTATTCGGAAACTTCTGGAGCTGACTGTACGGCTCCGGCATCGGCATTGGAGGCAGGAATCGGATTTCCATAAAAATCAACTGTCGGATAACCAGCCGGACGGGAGGCAAGTACGCCAATTACTGTTTGATTCGGACCCACATCAGGGCGAGGTTCGAATGTGGTA
>JAISKG010000009.1 GCA_031261015.1 Dysgonamonadaceae bacterium
GCCAATATCAAACAATTAGTTGGAGGAGCCGGCGAAGAAACGGTGATTGCCCGTGTAGGTGAAGGAATTATTGCGTCGATCGGAGCTTCCGAAACGCACAAAGAAGTGTTGGAAAATCCCGACAGTATTTCGAAAATGGTGTTGAAAAAAGGTTTGGACGCCGGTACGGCTTTCGAGATCTTATCCATTGATATTGCGGACATTGACATAGGTAAAAACATCGGTGCAGAATTGCAAATGGATCAGGCGCAAGCAGACAAAAACATTGCGCAAGCGAAAGCCGAAGAACGCCGCGCGATGGCTGTTGCCTCCGAACAAGAAATGAAAGCGAAAGCGCAAGAAGCTCGCGCTAAGGTGATTGAAGCGGAAGCCGAAGTGCCGAAAGCGATGGCTGAAGCGTTCCGCAACGGAAATCTGGGTATCATGGATTACTACCGCATGAAAAATATCCAAGCCGATACCGACATGCGCGAAACGATTGCGAAACCGGCAAAACCAACTACTAATTCAATAAAGAGTTGAAACAATGAGAATTATATCACCAGATCAGCTCCCGGTCAATGAAGATGGATCTATTTTCCATCTTCATTTGCGTCCCGAACAACTGGCGGAAAAAATCATTTTGGTAGGCGACCCCGGCCGCGTTCCGCTTGTGGCTTCATTTTTCGATCAAATCGAATATGACCAGCAAAGCCGGGAATTCCGTACGATCACCGGTTCGTATAAAGGAAAGAGAATCACGGCTTTATCGCATGGAATCGGATGCGACAATTTAGATATTGTGGTGACCGAACTTGATGCTTTGGCCAATATTGATTTGGAAACGCGGAAGGAAAAAGCAATGTTCACTCCGTTGACGATGGTTCGCATCGGCACTTCCGGCGGTTTGCAACCCGAATGTCCGATCGGCTCGTATGTGCTTTCGGAAATTTCGATGGGTATGGATGGCTTGATTTTCTTTTATGACGGTGGAGAAAAAATCACGGATGACGAGTTAGCTCAGGCCTTTACGAAACATACACAATGGAATGGCCGTGTAGCGACTCCTTATTTTGTTGCTTCAGACAAAGAATTAGTCGAACGGATCGGTTTTGATATGTATAAAGGTATAACAATTTCTGCAAGTGGATTTTACGGACCTCAAGGCCGCTGGGTCCGGTTGAAACCGACGGATCCCGATCAAAATTACAAGATCGAATCGTTTGAGTATAAAAAGTTAAGGGTTACTAACTACGAAATGGAAAGCGCCGCTTTGGCCGGTTTAGCCCGCTTGATGGGACACCAAGCTGTAACCGCTTGCTTGATCATTGCCAACCGTCATGCAGCGACAATGAATACGGATTACAAGGGAGCTTTCCCTGATCTGATTACCAAGGTATTAGACCGGATTTAACATTGAATTGAGTATGAGTCCTTATATTCAATTATTACGTCCGCATCAATGGGTAAAAAATACGTTTGTCTTTCTGCCCTTATTTTTTAGCGGGCAATTTTATAACCGGCATTTACTTTACGTTTCGATTGTTGCATTTATCGCTTACAGTTTCGTGTCAAGCGCAATCTATTGTTTCAATGATATTTACGATGCCGATATGGATCGTTTGCATCCTACGAAACGAAAACGTCCAATTGCTTCGGGAGCCATTTCCAAAAAAGCGGGATTTATTCTGATGGCCTTATGCTTGGTAATCGGATTTTCGTTATTATATTTTTTGAAAATGCCTGTTTCCTTAATGCTTCTGTTGGGATTTTATTTCGTGATGAACATCGCTTATTGCGTTAAATTGAAACAAATCAGCATTATAGACGTACTGATTTTATCGTTCGGTTTCGTTTTACGTATTTTAGCAGGCGGTTTGGCAACCGACGTTTGGATTTCGGAATGGATCATTGTGATGACTTTCCTTCTGGCGCTTTTCCTCGCTTTCGCCAAACGCCGCGATGATTTCATGATTTACGAACATACCGGCATTGTGGCGCGCAAAAACATCGTCACTTACAACGCTGAATTTTTGAATGCTGCTCTCATCATGACTTCCACCATCACGATTGTCGCTTACATTTTGTACGCGGTATCGCCCGAAGTGACGAGCCGGTTCGGTAGCCATTACGTCTATATCACCGCTTTGTTTGTGCTGGCCGGGATTTTGCGGTATTTGCAACTCACTTTTGTGCTGGAAAAAAGCGGAAATCCCACCCAAATTTTATTGAAAGATCCGTTCATTCAAATTAGTATTTTGGGATGGATCGGAACTTTCGCTTTTATTATGTATTTGTAAACCAACGAAATAAAAATGGATTATTTTCGATTTAAAAACAAAATCTTTCATGGCGTGTTTATTTTGTTTGTGATCGCGCTGGTACGGTCGATTGTTGATAGTTTTTTAAATTTCAATTCGTTTACCGCTTCCGATAGCGGATGGCAACTTTCCGAATTTTTAATCAATTACGAAGGAGGATTTTATCGAAGGGGCTTGCTTGGACAATTGTTTTTCTGGGGTGTAAAATATCTTCATATCGACTTGTTGCTTTCCGTTAAGATCTTCTCTTTGGTCTTTTTGGCGATTGTGTGCGGTTTTTTCATCCGTCAATTCCGGCTTAAAAATTATCCATGGCAACTATTGACTTTATGCTTTTTTCTTGGCGGAACTATTTTTTACGGCAATTGGATCAGGAAAGATTGTTTGATGATGGCTTGTTTCATCCTGATAATGAGCATGTACAACCGGCCGAACATCAATCAGTGGGCTAAATTTATCCTCATTAATGTAGTAGCCATTTTTATTATTTTAACGCACGAACTTTTTTGCTTTTTCGCGTTGCCGATTCTTTTTCTCTTGATAATGAAGGATTTTCAAAGCAAGAGCTGGATTCGTTCGGCCATGATGGCCGGCGTATGTTTGTTGCCTTCGTTCATTGCCTCGCTTTTGATGGTCATTTTACACGGTAATCAGGAAACGGCGGATGCAATTTATGCTTCGTGGAATATTTTAGGACCTGAAAATGCGCTCGAAAACATGCCGTTCGAGATTGCAGCGATCGGTTGGAAAACTTTGCCGGCATTCCTTTTTCATATTCGGAATAATTTTTTGTATGTGGATAATAAAATCCTGTCCACGCCGGTTTGGTGTTTGATTTTTCCAACGGTCTATTACATTGCCGTTCAATTCTTAAGCGTTTTCAAAAAGAAAAATTCCGATTTTTCGACGGAAAAGCAAACGCTCTTGTCGTCGGTGATTTTGTTTCAATTTCTTTGCTTGTCGCCGGTATTTTTGGTTTTGTGCTGCGATTATGCGCGTGTCTTTTTCTTGTGGATAGCAAGTTCATTTACTGTATTTTTATTGACTCCGGCATCCGTATTGAAAAATGTATTTCCAAGCAAATACAAGCAAAAAGTGGCGCAAATTAATCTTTGGTTCACCCGGATGCTTCCGCCGTCGCGCACGCTCGTCGGCATGTTGATGCTGATTATCGGAATTTGTCCCGCTTGCTTTTTTATTAAGGAAACCTATCAAACGACGGTCATTTATCAAGATTTGTACGTTCTGTTTGAGCCTTTTAAGTTGTTATTACCTTATATTCAATAATGCCGATGCAAACAATTGCTGCTTTTGATTTCGACGGCACGCTGACAACCAAAGATACGTTGTGGGAATTTTTAAAATTTTCGCAAACTAAAATCCAGTTAGGTATCGGTTTATTACTAGTAAGTCCTTGGCTTGCTGCTTACTTTTTGAAATTAATTCCGAACGACCGGGCGAAAGAAAAATTGTTCTCTCAATTTTTTAAAGGTTGGAGTTACAATCGCTTCCATGAAGCATGTACGTGTTTTTCCGCACGAATCGATAAAGTTTTGCGACCGAGCGCGATGCACATTCTGCAAAGCCATCAAGTGCAGGGATACGCTATTTATATTGTGAGTGCATCAATAGAAAACTGGATTATCCCTTGGGCGCAATCAAAAGATATTCAGGTAGTTGCAACGCAAATCGAAACGGATTTCAGCAATCACTTAACCGGAAAATTCCGCTCGAAAAATTGTTACGGCGCCGAAAAAGTGCGACGTTTATCTGTGCTTTTTCCCAATCGATCAGACTACTACATTTATGCTTATGGCGACAGCCGGGGCGATCAGGCGATGATTGATTATGCCGATCAGGGATATTTGATTCATGAGATTGTTTGAAAAACGAGATGAAACTAATCGGCATATTCCAACCTACGCTCAATAGCTTCTTTCACAAAAGAATTTAACGTATTTCCACGCAATTTTGCCGAAATAGCTGCGCGCCGATGTAAATCGGGAGTTAATCGTATATTGAAACTTCCATTATAGCTTTTTCCCGTACAAATATTTTCTGTTTCACAATCCTTAATGTGCTCATCGACCATATATTGGAAAGCATTCCTAAGCTCTTGCACAGTTTCGCCTTCAAAAGTAATCAAATCGTTTATCCCTTCCACTTTCCCGAAAAATACATTATCGTCGGCCGAAAAATGAACCGAACCGATAAAACCTTTATAAGTTAATACGTCTTTCATTATATTGTATTTTAAATCAGTCTTTTTGTTTTTAACTCTTCAATTATCAAATCCAATTGATAGTGTTTCAGTATATTACCTGGATGCGGCTTGTGCAATTTAATTTTATGTTCCTCTTTTACAAAACACACCCGCGATCCCGCGCCTTGCGTTTCTTTGTATCCAAAAGACAACAGCATCGTTTTTAACTCGTCGTAAGTAAAATCTTTCGGATATGAAAGCAACCGAATTATCAATTTTTCAATTTTCGACATTATAAGGTTTTATTTTTACAAAGATACTGCTTTTATTTTAATTGCAACTATTTTTTAGTTGCAAAGTTTGTAATGCACAAGAACATTAGATGCCCTAAATTAGGCTACAATCAAAAAAAAAAATTGCGAAAAATTATACTTTGAGGCAAAACATAAGCGGAAAATTCCCATAAAAGTATTATCTTTGCGCCGTCGAAAACACAAGGGGCATTAGCTCATCTGGCTAGAGCGTTAGACTGGCAGTCTAAAGGTGACGAGTTCGATCCTCGTATGCTCCACTTAAAAACAAAATCTTTACCCGCCATTTAAAATCCATGCAAGGAACTATCGGCATTATTTATCTTAGTGTTTTTCAAGCTCTTAAGACTAAGTTTATCGAAGGTGGCCCATTTTTTATGGGACTCATTACGCTGACCTTGATTTTTGGTTTGGCTTTCTGTCTGGAACGTATTATCTACCTGAATCTGGCGCACATACCTGCGAAAAAATTCTTGTCTAAAATAGGATCCCATTTGGAAAAAGGCGATTTGAAAGAAGCGCAAGCGATTTCGCGGCAAACGCGTGGGCCGGTGGCCGCTATTTCTTCTCAAGCGCTGGCGAAAATCGAAGAACCTATCGAATTGATTGATAAAACGATAACATCTACCGGAAATGTGCAGATCGGATTGCTGGAAAAAAATTTGTCGTGGATTACGCTTTTCATTGCGATCGCTCCGGCTTTGGGATTTCTGGGCACAGTATTGGGAATGATCCAAACTTTCGACGATGTGCAACGCGCCGGTGATATCACGCCGACGATAGTTTCGGCCGGAATGAAAGTCGCTCTGATTACGACAGTCGGCGGATTGATCGTGGCCATCATCCTGCAAATCTTCTACAATTATCTCCTCAACAAAGTGGAGAACATCATCAACGACATGGAAAATCAGTCGATTGCCATTCTCGACATGATCGTTCGTTACAAACGCCTTCGATAAATGCGCTACCGGAAAAAACGCAAAATACCTGCGCTCAATGCGAGTTCGATGGCCGATATTGCCTTTTTACTATTGATTTTTTTTCTTGTAACCGGTTCATTTGGAGCCGATACAGGCATTTACCGGAACATGCCGCCGTTTCATTCCCAGCCGGATACGCTTAAAAAAGAAATCGAAAAATCCCAATTGCTTCACCTGACTTTGGACGATCAAAATCAATTGTTGTTGAAGGACGAAATCGTTCCGTTGAACGAAGTGAATCACCGCGTTCAACAATTCCTATTGCCGCCGGACAGCATTGATTTGCGTTATATTTCCTTGGAAATCAGTCGATCGGCGAATTATCAAACCTATATCACTTTGTTGAGCGAGATTTCGGCGGCTTACCGAGAATTATCCAACCGGCAAAAAACGGCCTATTCGATTCATCTAACTGAAGAGGAATTAGTTACAGAAAAGGAAGGAGGTCGTCCGTGAGCCGTTTTCGCACTTCGCGCTATCGGGAAGTGCCGATGTTAAATACTTCGTCACTACCCGATTTGATTTTCACCATTCTGTTTTTCTTTATGCTGGTCACGCATGGTCAGCCGTTCAAGCAAATGGCTAAGGTAGAGCTTCCTACAGCAGCCGAATTGCAAAAATTAGAAGAAAAATCGTTGGTGATTTACATTGTGGTGAGCAGCAAAGCCGGTGAAATGTCCGATGCGCCGGTCGTTCAACTCAATTCGGATGAGGTGAGTTTGGAAAATCTCCCGGCAGCTTTGGAAACGGCC
>JAISKG010000090.1 GCA_031261015.1 Dysgonamonadaceae bacterium
CGGAACAAATCCGATATAAAAGAAATAATGCAGGCTAAAACCGGAATTTTATTGACTGACGACGAATACACACAAATCTTAAATGTGATTGCCGACAAAACGAAGCATCGCACCGATAGCGTTGTTGCTAAAATCTTGAATGATCACAACCTTTTCGGCTTCATCTACGGCGGCCACACGGGCGAAGAAGTTTTCTTAGCCGTTTACGATCCTCGTCCTGGTCAACGCATGACCGGCCATCATTCCAATATTGAGTTGAATCATTACCTGCGCGAATCATTGGATTTAGGTTCGACTTTGGAAGATTTGACTAAAAGCTGCTTTGCTAAACACACGGCCGTATTCAATTCTAAAGAATGCACTATTAATAAAGAAGACAATCAACCGGTATTAACGGTAAAACATAAGAAAAAAGTTTTGGAAATTCCTGCATATACCAATATCGTGAAATTCAATGGGAAAGAAATTCCTTTAAACAGCGTAATTGTTTACGTCGATCAAAACGATACGTTTTATTTGCCGCAATCGCTGGCTGCTTTGCTGGAATAAATCCGGCTACATATCGGCTTAATCAGCAAACGCAAAGAAACGTCGTAAGTGACATAACTCCATGCCCAGTCGAGGAAAACGAATACTTTGTTTTTGATGCCGACGATGGAAAGAATGTGAATCCAAATCCATAGCCACCAGGCCACCCTGCCGGAAAAACGCAATTTTCCAAGGTCGGCGACGGCAGCATTTCGCCCGATCGTAGCCAGCGAACCGCGATCGTCATAGACAAATGGATGGTCGGCCGGTTTTCCTTGCACGCGCCGGTTGAGGTTTTTCGCCAGATTCTTCGCCATTTGAATTGCCGGTTGTGCCAGCATCGGATGCCCCTGCGGATAATTGGGCATGGCCATCAACGCCGTGTCGCCGAGGCAGAAAAGATTTTCAAATCCGGTAATCCGGTGAAATTCGTCTGTGATAAGCCGTCCTTTTTGATAAGCTTCGTCGGGCAATCCGGGCAGCGAATTGGCTTTCACGCCAGCCACCCACAACACATTGCATGAATACAATTCTTCATTGTTGTTCATCTTTACTAAATTGTTTTCGTAAGATGTCACCAAAGTATTGGAATGGATAATTACTCCTCTGTTTTTTAGTATTTTAGTTGCGTTTTCCGAAGCATGTTCCGACATATTGGCCAGCAAGCGCGGAGAAGCGTCGATGAGGTGGATTTCCATTTTGGTAAAATCAATTTCGGGATAATCTTTGGGCAAAATGGTTTTCTTCATGTCGGCCAGGGCGCCGGCCGTTTCGATACCCGTAGCTCCTCCTCCTACCACGACGAAAGTCAGTATTTTACGCAAAGTCGCTTCGCAATCGGCATTTAGCGCATCTTCAAAAGTCATCAGGATGCGGTTGCGAATCAACAAGGCCTCCGAAATGCTTTTCAGTGCAAAAGTTGAATCTTTTAACGAATTATCGCCGAAATAATTGGTATCGCAACCGGTCGCAATCACTAAATAATCGAAATGAATGGAACCGATCGACGTTTCCAAAATATTTTCCGAAGGAAGAACGCGGAGCGCTTCGCAAGTCCGGAAATGAAAATTCGGCCGCTTTTGAAACGCTTTGCGGTGCGGATAAGAAATCGAACTCGGCTCCAATCCTGCCGTAGCTACCTGATACAAAAGCGGTTGGAATTGATAATAATTCACTTTGTCGATCAAAACGGTTTGAAAATACCGGTGATTGATCTTTTTTGCCAATTGCAATCCTGCAAAGCCGCCGCCGACAATGACGATGCGTTTCAGGTCTTTTCGATCGGGGATATTGGAAATTGTATTCATAGACTACAAAAGTAGATAGAATAGTTGAGATTTCCTAAGTGTAGTGTGATATACAATTTTTCCGTATATTTGCAACTAAAAATAAACCTTATGCAAATTCGCCGGACAGGATTTTTTTTGATCGGAATATTCTGTTTAATTTTCAACTCGTATGCCCAAAATATTTATTTAGGGAATAAGATTCACTTCACCCGCTCGGAAGAAGAAGAAAGCTATCATCTGTTCAATCAGAAAGAAAACCCTTCGTGCCGAATCAAAATTCGCTTCTTTTATCCCGATAGTTATTCCGACCCGGCGATTCTGAAAAAAGTACAAACGATTTTCGCCGAGGATTTTTTCGGAGCCGGCCATTTATCCGCTTCTTTTCCAATCAGTCAATTGGCAAAAAAACAAGCAAACCAATATATTAATGAATATAAAAAGGCGTTTGCCGAATCGGGCATTTCCAAAAAAGAAATGGGGGAGGTGAGGCGTTCCGACGAACAGCAATTTACCGAAGAATACAATTACGATCAGATCAAAGAAATGCGGAATACCATTTTATTTAATCGTGGAAATGTTTTGAGCCAGGTCATTAATGTGTATGAATATGGCGGTGGTCCTCACGGTTCCACGACGACACAAGGCATGATCATCGACTTGAATACAGGTGAAAAACTTCATTATGAAGATATTTTCAAGCCGGGAAGCGAACGGAAAATTTCTTCACTTTTGATGTTTGCTTTGCAACATTCCGATAAATATACTTCCAAGCAAAAATTGTCGGATACCGGTTTCAATGCCGATATGATTCCAATAACCAATAATTTGGTAGCCGACGAAGACGGAATCACGTTTATTTATAATACTTATGAATTAGGATCTTACATTTTGGGGATCGTTGAAATTCCCTTGCCGTATTCGGAAATCGTTTCTTTCATACGAGAAGATGGAATTTTGTTCCCTTGGGCGGACAAGAAACGGAAAGATCCCGAACAGGTTACGTACAAAACTTACACTTTCAATAAAAGTTGTATCCCGGCTCATTACGCCCAATATGAGGGATTTAACGGCTTTCATGCCGATATTCAATTTACTTTCCCGGCTTCCGTTCCCGACGAAGAACGTTTGCCGGAGATTCAACGTTTATTTATCCACAACGCTTTCGGAGAAGAATGTGCCTCTTTATCTCCGGATGATGCTATGAATCAATTTTATAGTAAGACTTGCGAAGCTTACAACCAGAGTATGAACGAACCCAACACTTTGAGTTATATCAAAGAACTTTTGACGGGTGTTCCCGTCCACCGAAAAGGCTATATGTTAACCACTTTCTCCAAAGAATATACGCAGCGCAATCGTTTTCACTATTATAAAAACGATTTAATCAGCTATACGATAGATATTTTCCGTTACGAAGGCGGTACTCGCCGAATTCAGACGGAAAATCCGTTTACCGTCAGGATTTCAACGGCGAAAGCAGTCGGTTATGCCGATTTGTTTACTCCCAACAGCCGGCAAAATATTGCTAACCGAATGGTTATCGCATTATTAAAAGCAAAAGGATACGCTTCGATCAACGATTTAAAAACAGAAGGCTACGATCTCAAAAAAATCAGGTCGAGCGATCAATTTTACCTTTCCGATGCAGGAATTACTTTTGTCTTTCAAACCGCTGAAATTGCGCCTAATCCATTGGGTATTCAAGAAATAACATTGACTTGGAGAGAAATTTCGCCTTTCTTGTCTGATTTTGGGAAAACCATTAATCCATTATAATTACACCATGAACAATTTTCGATTCTGGAGTCCGACCGAATTTATTTTCGGCAAAAATACCGTGAAAAATATAGCTGCATCTATTCAGAAATACGGTGGCAGTAAAGTGTTGATTCATTACGGCGGTCAATCGGCTATTCGCAGCGGTTTGCTGGCCGATGTGGAAAATGAATTGCAAAATGCTCTGATTGATTATGTTAAATTAGGTGGCGTGCAACCCAATCCGACCGATACCTTGGTTTACGAGGGCATCCGCTTGTGCCGGCAGGAAAACGTCAATTTTATCTTGGCGATCGGTGGCGGAAGCGTGATTGATTCGGCCAAAGCCATCGCAGCCGGAGCGCTTTACGCCGGCGATTTCTGGAATATTTTTGAAGGAACGGTCGCAGTCAATCAGGCTGTGCCGGTCGGTGTGATTCTCACAATTCCTGCGGCGGGAAGCGAAGGTTCGGCGAATATGGTTATTACCCGCACCGACGGTATGTTAAAACGCCCCGCGCGCGGCCATCAAGTTTTGCGACCGAAGTTTGCAATCTTGGACCCGGCCTTGACATTCACTTTGCCGCCCGGTCAAACCGCCTACGGCATCGCCGATATGATGTCGCATGTGATGGAACGTTATTTTACTCAAACACCTCATGTAGAAGTAACTGACCGTCTTTGCGAAGCTGTGTTGCAAACCATTATCGAGCAAGCTCCGGTCGTGATGCTTGAGCCGCACAATTACGAAGCCCGCGCTAATTTGATGTGGGCTGGAACGCTGGCTCACACAGGTATTTGCGGCGTCGGGCGCGAGGAAGATTGGGCTTCGCACGGACTGGAACACGAATTGTCGGCTTTGTACGATGTGGCGCACGGCGCGGGATTGGCTGTTATTTTCCCCGCGTGGATGCAATATGTCTATCCTTCCGGAGTCGGAAAATTCGCTCAGTTTGCTTCGCGCGTTTGGGGAATCCCTGAAACGGAGAATCTGAAAGATATAGCGTTGAAAGGCATTCAAGCGCTGAAAAATTTCTTTATATCACTCGGATTACCGGTTAATTTTGAACAATTAGGCGCCAAGAAAAGCGACATCGACTACATGGTCGAAAAATTGGCAATCAATTCGGGAGAAAGTCTGGGAAATTTCCGCAAGTTAGATAGGAAAGATGCGCGTGCTATTTACGAAATTGCTGCTCAAAGTTGATCCTGCGGATGATTCAGCGAATCACAAATTTACGGACAACTCCATCCAACTTAAATATATAAATAGATTTAGGTAAATTGAGAATGTAAGAACTTTCTGCTGAACGTAAAGTAACTTCATATACTCTGTTTCCGACAATCGAAATGACTTCGAGCCTGCTACCGATACGTGCATTTTTAATATACAGCACATTATTGACCACACTCAATTCCGGCAAGCTCACTTCGCTCATCTCCGGCCGTTCTTTCTTTTCTTGAGCCGAAAGAAGAGTTGGCGCAGCCGCCCCTAAAAACAGTATGCAGATCAATAGAAATTTCTTCACAATTTACATTCTATCTAATTGGTTACAAAAATAGGTATTTTTTTTCAAGTTGCAAAACGTTATCCAAGCCGACAAAACATGCTGCACATTATCAATCCGAATAACACCGGCGTTCTTTTTTGATTTTGGTAAAGTCCAATCGGCGCTTGTGGGTAAACCGCCGGCCATTTCCCCTGTTTTTATTTGACTGTGGCTTAAAAAACTCGTTCCTTTTTCAAGCCTATCATACACTTTGAGTTTTAATTCTTCATTCTCAGTTATGTAATAAACTGCCACTAAACCTTCCATAATTGTGCCGATGCTACACGGACGAATATTACTTTCCAATGCTCCATAATATGGATCGTTTTCACCCCGTAATTTCTTGCTAAGCACAGAATTAGCTATCTGTTCGGCGTGTTTTTGCAAAAACGATTTTTCTGTTGGTGTAAGTCCGTTTGTGGGTGTTTCAAACAATTTCCGTGTGGCGAGCAATGCCCAATGGTCAAACTCCACATTCGAGCCTTTGTCTTTTCGGCTGTCGCTAAGATAGAGAAGCGCCTTTTTTGCTGCATCCAACCATTGTGGCTGAGGATCAAATTCATACAGATACAAAAGCCCCAAAGCCGCCTCGCCTGGATAGTACAGCGAATAAAATGAGTTATCAATACTGTGTGTTTTCAACGAATAGTTAGCCGCGAAATTGCCATCCTGATCTTGCAAGTAAATGATAAAATTGCCAAGCCCGCGCAACAACTTCAAATCAACTTTGCCCTCAGGATAAAGGTTTGACAGTGCAATAAGCGACAAGCCCGCAGCGCCGAGTTTAGCGGTCGAATCGTTTTTTTCGCCTTCTTCTTCACCTTTAGAAACGACACTATAACGCGCGCTATCTATTTGTTGCACATAATTTTCCACTAAATAGTCCGATGCCCGCAAACGTTCTTCGCGCAAGGTGCTATCCTGCAACACTCGTTCACACAAGTACATTGAATACAAAGTACCTGCATGACGCAGTACATTGTATTTCGTGTTTGCGTATTCTATGTCGGGATTGGCATGGCGGCGATATACAAACCTGCCATCTTGTAAGGTGTTTTCTTTAATATAATTGATGGAGAGCGCAATGGATTTGTCCAAAGATTTCTCCAAACCGATTTTGTTTTGCTTACAACTGCTGAAAGCAAAACAAAAACACATGAAAGACAAGAGCGCAATGTGTTTTTTCATTTTGAGGAGTATAAGATAAAATTAGTAATAAGATACAAATTCATTATTTTGTACAAAATTACTCAATTAATTTTGATTTTAATCTTTTTTAGCCTCTTTCCGCCACAATTTTTCTTACAGCCTCTGTTAAACGATCTATTTCTTCTATAGTATTATAAAACGCAAACGAAGGGCGGACGGTCGCTTCCACTCCCATACGGCGCAAAGCGGGTTGAGCGCAGTGATGTCCGGCTCGCAGGGCGATGCCTTCACCGTCAAGCAGTTTGCCGACTTCCGGCGTGGAAATGTTAGGCACGATAAACGACACTACGCTCACGCGGTTGCGGGGATTACCGATGAGGCGGATACCGTCTATTTTTCCGAGTTCCGCGCGGGCGTATTCGGTCAAGTAATGTTCGTATTTCTCTATATTGTGAATGCCTATGTGCGAAACATAATCGAGCGCTGCGCCAAGTCCGACGGCGTCGGCAACGTTGGGTGTGCCTGCCTCAAACTTGGCGGGCGGCTCATTGAAAACCGTTTCCTCGAAAGTTACGTCTTTTATCATATTGCCGCCGCCTTGCCAATGTGGAATAATGTCGAGCAGTTCCTTTTTGCCGTAAACAACGCCGATTCCGGTAGGCGCGTAAATCTTGTGTCCTGAAAAAACGAAGAAATCCAC
>JAISKG010000020.1 GCA_031261015.1 Dysgonamonadaceae bacterium
GCCGACTTGTCCGCCTACGATGCAATTTTTTCCTATTTTCGAGGAACCTGCAATACCGACTTGCGCAGCCATTCCCGTGTTCTCTCCGATTTCGACGTTATGCGCAATCTGAATCAAATTATCCAATTTAACTCCGCGGCCGATGCGGGTCGATTCCATCACTGCGCGGTCGATCGTCGTATTCGCGCCGATTTCGACGTCGTCTTCAATGATTACGTTACCCAATTGGGGAATTTTCTTGAATGCATCGCCTTCTTTGGCAAATCCGAAACCGTCGGAGCCGATCACTGCGCCCGCGTGAATGATGCAGCGGTCGCCAATCTCGCAGCCGGCATACACTTTTACGCCCGGATACAAAATCGTATTCGCGCCGACTTTTACGTTATCGCCCAGATACACTTGCGGATAAATCGCGGTATTTTCGCCGATTTGTACATTTTCGCCAATGTAGGCAAATGCGCCGATATACACATTTTCCGCCGGAACTTGCGCAGTTGGACTGATGAAAACCGGCGATTCAATGCCTTGCTTGCGTGGTTGCTGCAAGCTTTCGGCCAAACGCAGAAGTTGCGCCAATGCAGCGTAGGCATTCGGAACGCGAATCAAAGTCAGCGTTTCCGGCAAAGTTTTTTCCGCTTGAAAATCATCGTTCACCAATGCAATACTTGCCTTTGTATCATAAATATAAGGCGTATATTTGGGATTTGCTAAGAACGTAATTGTTCCCGGTTTCCCGTCTTCGATCTTGGAAAAATTGCCGATGCGGACTCCGGCATTTCCTTCGATTGTTCCCTGAAGAATGTGTGCTATTTCCTGAGCGCTAAATTCCATTCGAGTTTTTTAATGCTGAATAAAACGCAAAGTACGTAAATTATTTTCACTCTCGCAAAAAACAGAAGTAATACTTTTTGATTTTCTTGGAAAGCAATTGGATGTTCAGCATGTCGGAAGCATCGGCGATATCTTTGCAAGTCCCGTCTTTATAGAGAATATCGATGCTGTCGTCAGCCTCGTTGTACATGTTGGTCGAAACTTCGTCGGAAGCGACAAAATAAGCGGCTTCTTCGCGGGAAATGCCGTATTGCTGTGCGTAACGGTCGATTTTTTCTTCGCAATATTCCGGCGCAAAAGGTTCTTGGCCGACTTCGATTTTAAATAAATTCCGGTTGAGCAGGCAGCCGCTCAGCAGCGACAAGACCCGGTCAGGATTTTTCGCCCAGACTTTCAATGCCGACCAAATATCGCTGTCGTCCAGATCGGCATACGCGCTCAAAGCTTGCTCTTTGCCAATAAAATCCTCTTTGCCAACCGTATGATACAGAAAATAATGAAGCGCCGGCGAAGCAAATAGTTCCACGCCTTGTCCGGACAGAAATTTTGCACGGCGAAGCGTATTGACCAACATTTTTTCGGCTGCAATCGACGTTTTGTGCAGATAAACTTGCCAAAACATCAAACGCCGCGCCATCAAAAAATTCTCAATGGAATAAATGCCTTTCGCTTCGACGACCAAACGATCATCCTTGACATTCAACATTTTAATGATGCGTGCCGAACCAATATTTCCTTCCGTGACGCCGGTAAAAAAGCTGTCGCGCCGCAGATAATCCAGACGATCGACATCTAATTGTCCGCTAACCAATTGATGCAGAAATTTTTTAGGATATGTATCGGTAAAAATGGCGATCGTGTCGGTTAAAATTCCGTCCCACGATTCGTTCATTTTTTGCATCAGCAGCAGGGAAATTTCCTCGTGCCGAACATTGACCAAAGTATGTTCCAGCACGTGGGAAAAAGGTCCGTGACCCAAATCGTGCATTAAGATACAGGCCAGCGCAGCCGATTCTTCTTTTGGTGTAATCGAATGACCTTTCAGGCGGAGCTGTGCGATGGCTTCGTTCATCAAATACATCGCTCCCAAGGAATGACTGAGGCGCGAATGTTGCGCTCCCGGATAAATAAAGTAAGCCAATCCCAATTGCCTGATGCGGTTCAGCCGTTGAAAATACGGATGTTGAATGATCCGGAAAATCAGTTCGTCGGAGATATTGATAAATCCGAAAACCGGATCGTTGATTATTTTTCTTTTTTCAGCCATTGCAAATAAATTGCCATTTCTTTTTGTATGCGTTGAGCTTCGGCGGCGGCAGCTTCGGCAAATTTTTCCGTGCTATCGGCATAAAGGATTTGGCGCGATGAATTGACTAACAGGCCGCATTGCTTATTCATCCCGTATTTGGCGACTTTTTCCAGACTTCCGCCCTGTGCGCCTACGCCCGGAACCAGCAAAAAATGATGAGGAACGATTTTCCGGATGTGCTCAAACTGATCTTCGTTGGTCGCACCCACGACGTACATCATTTGCTCGTCGCCGGCCCACTCCTGCGAGCGTTTCAGCACTTTTTCGTAGAGCTTTTCGCCATCGGCGCCGGTCGTTAATTGGAAATCCTGCGAGCCTTTATTGGAAGTTAACGCCAGCAAAATCACCCATTTACCGGGATAAATCAAAAACGGTTTCACGCTATCTTCGCCCATGTAGGGAGCGACCGTCACCGCATCATATTCGCCATGATCGAAGACCGCGCGGGCATAACGTTCCGAAGTATTGCCGATGTCGCCGCGTTTGGCGTCGGCGATAATAAATTGCTCGGGATAATTCCGGCGGATGTAGGCCACGATGTTCTCCAGCGAGCGTTGCCCTTCAATTCCCTGACTTTCATAAAAGGCCAGATTGGGTTTGTAGGCTACGCAAAAAGGTGCAGTCGCCTCCACAATCGCCTGATTGAAAGCGAAAACCGGGTCTTGTTCTCTTAAGAGATGCGGAGGAATTTTTTCTATATCGGTATCTAAGCCTACGCAGAGGAAAGATTGTTTTTGGAGGATATGTTGGAATAAATCTTGTTTTGTCATGGGTGGCCGATGTTTACGTGGCAAAGATAGAAAAAATCTTTGAGTTTATTTTGTCAATCTAAAATGAAATTTCTATCCTGCTTCGTGTAATTGAAAAATTTCATATAACTTTGTAGTCGTAAACGTAAACCTCAAAGAATAATGGAAGCAGCCGTATCATACCCGCCGTTAAATCCCGTTCAACTTCATTTGTTAAAAATGTTTTCATTTACAAAAAGTGAAGAAAGTTTGAATGAATTGAAATCGGTATTGCTTGATTTTTATCATAAAAAATTGGATGAAGAAACCGATCGTCTTTGGGAAGAAGGAAAATTAAATGATCATGTAATTGATGAAATGTTGAATTGCCACCAAAGAACACCTTACAAGTAAATGAAAATCGTTTTAGATACAAATTGTTTGTTGGTTGCCTTACCAAGAAACTCTACCTATCGTTGGATTTGGGATGCCTTTCGAAATGGTAAGTTTTCGTTGTGCTATACTACTGAGATTCTTCATGAATATGAAGAACTTTTATCACGTTTTTATTCTTCGTCAGTAACTACTCTGACAATGGAAATATTGCTAAATTCTCCTAATATTTATCAAACAACCGTTTTTTATCAATGGAATTTGATCTTTGCTGATGTTGACGACAATAAGTTTGTCGATTGTGCACTCATGGCAGGAGCCGATTATATCGTTTCAAACGATAAACATTTCAATATTTTGAAGCAAATTGATTTTCCGCCAATAAAAATTGTCGGTATTGAAACGTTTAAGGATATACTTCATAATATCAATTTGTTATAAAAGGATTGAATTGATAGTGATTGTAGAGACGGGACGCCACCGTTTCTACGCAAATGCCCAGAATAATCATCTTACTATCTTCCCCACAAACCTTTCTCGTCCTTGCTGGATCATAACCACATACATTCCGGAAGCAAAAGCCGAAATATCCACCGATGAAACATTTTCCTGCAAAATCAATCGCCTCCCATTCATATCATAAATCGTCACATTCTCCGCTTTTCCGTTTACGATCGAAAGAATATTTCCGTTGATTGTATAAGGCTGCAAATCTTTCCTCTGCACTGGCAAAAGCGTAAGGATGTATTTTCCTTTCAACTGCACATTATCTACATAATAATAGGCTTTGTTGGAACGGATGCCCAGATAAATACGAAAGGTATTTCCTGCCGTCACATTCTTCAATTCAATGCTTTTCGCCAACCAGACATTGTGCGTTGCGCCGGCTTTATCGCCGGTAGGCTCCGTAAAAATCAGCTTGTCGTCTAAATAAACGTTGAAATCTTTGAAATGATTGTCGCCGTTGCTTGCCGTTGAATTGTAATAAATATCCAGATTCAGGCTTTCGAAATCCGCCCAGAAAGTTCCTGCAGGCAATGTGGCTTCAAAAAGAATGTATTCGTCCCAATTGGCAGTCAGCACTTCGGCCACTTGCTCGGCTGCATTGGTCGGGCTGTGCGCGATGACGGCTGCGCTGGATGATGAGCCGTTCTTTTTATACAGCGGATAACTGCTACCCAAAGTGCGCGAATTAAAATCTTCGAGGGTGAGATAACCGTTTTCGACTCCGGGGCCTTCGCCATCATCATCCTCATCGCCATCGGGCTTGTAAATTTTGAAATTACCGGAGAGATGCAGGTAATTCAGGAAATACAGCAAGCCGTCGTAATAACGGTATTGCCCGGATGGAATGGCTTTATTGAAAAAATCGTCGATAAAATCCCATGCGACCGATTGATTGCTGGCCAGTGTGCCGCCGGCATTGCAGCCTACCAATCCGGCCGAATGATCGGTATTGTTGTTG
Organism: Dysgonamonadaceae bacterium; assembly: GCA_031261015.1. Classification (GTDB taxonomy): domain Bacteria; phylum Bacteroidota; class Bacteroidia; order Bacteroidales; family Azobacteroidaceae; genus Azobacteroides. The sequence continues at coordinate 4,727 of JAISKG010000020.1, forward strand.
TACGCCGAGCCGTCGAGTTTGTACAAACTGCCGTAAGAGGCAATTCCTTTCCCCTGAAAAAACTGATGAATTTTATTGACTAACAATACTTCATTTTCGTCTGCTTTGAACCAGGCGTAATCGACCGCCACGTTCGTGATGCAACGCCAGGCATCGTACAAAAAATACTTATGGTCGCCTTCGTTGCGCGCGCTGCCGTTAAATTCAGCATAATCGGGCATTAAGCCGGTTTGACTGTGGGCGAATTTCGGAAACATCTCACGGCTTTTGTCGGCGCAGGCTTTCCAGAACGAGCGTTTGGAAGTATCGGTTGCCCAACGGCTCCACAATTCATAAAACGCCGGCAAATGATAGGACGGATCGGTGAAAGTCGCCGAATTGCCGTAAGGCACAAAAACCACTTGTTTTTGCGTGGTATTGAACAGGTTAGTAACTCCGCCGCCCGTGTCGCCGCGCTTCATGCAATGCGCCAGCAAATCGTTTGCTTCTTTTTTGTAATTATAAATGCCTTCGCCGTTGCCCCAGCGGTTGGCGGCAAACATCAACGCCATCACGAAATATTCTTCGCCGTCGGACGCGGGGCCATTGCCCTTCACCGTGCCATTGGTATTCATCTGCCACGCAAAATAACCTTCGTATTGGCCGGAAGTGTATTGCATGTGCGTTTTCGCCCATTTCCACAAGCGGTCAAATTCGGCTTTCTTGTCCATTTGAACGCAAATCATCATTCCGTACGACATTCCTTCGGTGCGCACATCGTTGTTGCCGGTATCCAAAATGTAAGCTTCGTCGGTTCCAACCGGATAGTACAACGCCTGACTGCTGGAATTTCCGTAAAAAAACTGCGACCAGAGCAAGTCTAATTTCTGATTGATCGCCGTTTGCGAGTATCCGGCTTCGGCCAGCATATTGCGATAAACATCGGTATAATACGCTCCTTTTTCGGGAAGCGCGGGCGGGTCTTTAGCGACAATCACAGAACGACTGATTCCTGCCCATCCAAGGGCGAGAATCAGCAAGATCAACTTATGTATTTTCATTTCGTAATCAATATTTTTTGACTAATGGTTTTCCCTTCGATCTGCCCTTTCACAATGTATAATCCGGCCGGGCACGAATTTTTAGTGGGAAAGGCGATGTTTAATCGTTGCCCATTCATATTATATACTTGAATGTTGGTCGCTTTGCTCCAATCCATGTTTTGCGGGAGATTGATGACCGGGATCGAAGTTTCGCCGCCGTCTTTTTCCGTCAGCCGGACGTTATCAATGTAATAATCGCCTTTATCTGTGGACATTCCGAAGGCCAGCGTAAAATTTGTTTTCGCTTTTTCTTCGTTTGTCAACGCCAACTGTTCCCATGTAAATGTTTTTGTTGTCCAAGTAGCTATATCAGCCTGTTTCGGGTAATCGTTTTCTTCGTATTTTTTAACGTCGTCTAAATAGATAAACAAGTTTTTATAATTGGGATATTCATCGTTACTGTTGTTGCCAATATAAATATCGAACGAGAATGTTTCGTAGTTGTTTAATGTTTTTCCTTCGGGCAATTGAATATTCATCCGCAGGAAAGCATCCCAATTGGAAGTAATGACGTGCACCGATTTTCCCGCCGCATTCGCCGGGTCGGCGACCACTGTGGCCGATCCATCTTCGGGATACCAGCGTTTCATGTCGTAAACATCGCCGATACTCTTGGTTTCAAAATCTTCGAATACGGAAGCTCCGGGAGTCGGCGGATTGACTGTTCCGGCTTTTTCTTTCATTTTGAAATTGTCGATATAAAAATTGGCGCCGGAAGGGGCATTGTATCCGATTTCAAACGTGAACGTATTGCCGCCGGTTGCGCTTAGCGGGATGCTCAGAGTTTTCCATACGCCCAAGCTACTGCTGCCACTGGTTGCATCGATCTTGGTCTTCGTTCCGTTGTTGAGGGAATATTTCACGTCTTTGTACGTATTATCGCCCGATGTACCATAATAAATGTCCAACTCAATGTTTTCGTAGTCGCTCAAAGTTTTTCCGGCAGGCAAGGTAATGCTCATTTGCAGATTTTGCTCGTAACCGCCAAACGTAGCGTGTAAAGCGTTTCCGGTTCTTCCCGGCGCAGCTTCCACAACAGCTGATCCTGAACTGACAGCCGTTCCCGCGTTATTCACAATGCCTTTCGCTGTCGGTAAAGTGGCGTCAAAATCGATGAGATAATAGCTTGCCTCACCTCCGCCGGAACTTCCGCCGCTACCGGACAAACGAATGTCGTCGAGGTAATAATCGCCTGACGATAAACTGATTCCGATTTGCAGTTCGAACGAATTTAATCCGCTCAAAGCCGTCGATAATCCGGACAGAGAATAGCTGTGAGGCGCCCATACCGATGCATCGCCTTGCATATCGTAGCCGCTTTTTACAAATTCGGTTTCGTTGATATAAATCAGCATTTGCTTGTAGCGGGCATCGCCGGTCAGCGTCCAATAGGAGTCGAATTGCAGATTTTCGTAGTCGGCCAAGGTTTTCCCCTGCGGCAGAGTGACATTGAATTTCACGCGCACATTGTAATTTTCCACTTCGACATGCAGCGATTTTTGCGCCGGTTTGGACGGATTGGCCGCCACGGTCGCTTTTCCGTCGGTGGAATAATATTGCGTATAAACATTGTAAGTTTTACCGATTGCATCCGATTCGAAATCGGCAATCGTAAATGTTTGCGCTGCAATGTTGGCATTCCATCCAAGCATTGCCATTACGAATAAAAAAATTGTCTTTTTCATGGGAGTACGTTTTTTACTAATTGTTGTATTTGTTGTTTTCGATTGATATAAATGCCGTAAGCCAATACCAGGCCGGCGAGTAAAAGGAGGGCGTCGCCTACCGGAGCGGAATCTTTCTCTTCTCCTTGGCCGGTATCGCCCGAACCTCCCGGCGTAATTCCTCCTCGCAACGAGCCTTCGCTTTCATTATTTAAAGTAAAGGTTGATGCTTTAGGAAAAGGATCCTTAAATTTGTTTTCACGGGAAATATTCACTGCACGAACCGGCAATTCGGCTTTCATTGTGACGGAGAAACTCAACAAAAAGAACGCCGTTATCCCGATCATTTTGTATTTTAATAATTTCATTTGCATATACTTTTACTTGTTTACTTGTTGTTCACTTGTTTACTCGTTTACTTTGTTCACTTGTTCACCCGTTTTTTCACTTCATTTTTCCCCGATTCAAAAATCGTTTTCACAATATAAATTTGATTGCGAACCGGTTGCACAATTTCTATCCCTTGCAAATTATAATAGTGAGAGCCGATAATTCGATCGGATGTAACGTTGACGATGCCGGTCGGCGTAGCGGGAGTGAATTGAACGGCAAAACGATTGTCGTCCGGAATGACGCCCTCATTTCCGGTTGCCGGCGTATGCGTAAATTGGTGTTGATAGGAAGATAAGCCGGTTAAGTCGATTTCCGTTTGCAATAA
>JAISKG010000021.1 GCA_031261015.1 Dysgonamonadaceae bacterium
TTATACCTGATTGTTCTAATAACATTTTTAATGGTTGACTTGGCTCGCAGCTTTTGAATACCCCCGCTGGGCGTAGGCTCCGGTATTCCGCTTTCATGTTGATTATGGAAGTTCTGTTAATCATAAGTCGTCTGTTTCTATGTCCGTATTTATATCAATTTTCCAACGCTTGTCTTTGGTACCATACTGCGACGAATGCCGGGAGCTTAACGGGACATAATTTAATCGCCGGCCATACGATTGCAGTTGCAAGTAGAGTATATCGGCCTGCTCCTGTTCATTCAAAACATTTTCCAAGATAAAGCCTAAACATTGAATGGTTGGAACGGTGGTATTATCAAACAATCCATCCGTCGCTTTTGAAAAATCCGTCTGTTCAACCAGTTCTTCCAAAATGGTGGCTACTCTTGCCATGCCTCCTGCATACTGCTCATATTGAACAAGGTCAATGGCTGTCAATTCGGGATTGGAAAATGTGATAACGCCTGTTTCCGAGTTTTTCGTTTCCAGAAACTTTTCGGGAATAGACTTGCGGTAAAGCCATTCTGCTATTCATTGCTGATTTTGATGCAAAGGTAATGAAAAAATGATTACTGTGGAATATTTAGCCCAACAAAGGTACAATTTCAACTAACCAAAACAGCCGGAAAAATGCCCGCCCCATTTGCGTGACGAATAAGTTTTAGTCATGATTGGAAAAGGAAGTGTATATCTATTGCAGGAAGAAAAAAGAAAATTATTCCGCCAGTACAAAATCCAACTGTTTCCGTTCCAAATTGGCGCGTATCACTTTGATCGTAATAGGATCGCCTAAGCGGTAAATACGTTTGGTCGTTTGGCCGGTCAGACTGTAAGTCTTATCGTCAAATTCGTAAAAATCGTCGGTGAGATCACGGACGGCAATCATGCCTTCGCAGGCGTTTTCGCTGAGTTCAACGTAAATTCCCCATTCGGTTACGCCGGAGATTGTTCCGTCGAAAGTCCGGCCGACTTTATCCGACATAAATTCCACTTGCTTGTATTTGATGGAAGCACGTTCGGCGTTGGCGGCCACTTGTTCCATGTCGGAACAATGCTTACACATTTCTTCCGTTTTCTCGGCGGCAACCGATCGTCCTCCATTGCAATAACGTTCGACCAAGCGATGCACCATCATGTCGGGATAACGCCGGATCGGCGACGTAAAATGTGTATAATAAGGAAACGCCAAGCCGTAATGGCCGATATTTTCCGTTGTATAAACGGCTTTGGCCATCGTCCGGATCGCGATGGTTTCGATCAGATTTTGCTCCTTCTTCCCTTTGACTTGATTCAATAAACTATTGATACTCTTTGAAATATCGGTATTCGAACCTTTGTCTTTCAATTTATAGCCGAAACGGCGGATGAAGGCGGCGAAAGTTTCCAGTTTGTCGGGATTCGGCAAATCGTGTACGCGATAGACGAATGTTTTGGCTTTTTGTCCTTTGGTTTTTTTGCCGATGGATTCGGCTACTGTTTTGTTAGCCAGCAACATAAATTCTTCGACCAAATGATTGGCTTCTTTATCCTCTTTGAAATAGGCGCGAAGTGGTTTGCCGTCCTTGTCAATGTCGAATTTAACTTCAAGATGGTCAAAATTGATGGCTCCGGCGGAAAAACGTTTATCTCGCAATATTTTAGCCAAACGATTCAGAAGAAGAACACCGGCTTCTACACCGAAATCCCCTTCGGCAACCGGTAAGGTTTCGATGATTTCCTGCGCTTCTTCGTAAGTTAACCGCTTGTCGGAGTTGATGATCGTTCGCCGGATGCGGTAATTTTTGATTTCCGCCTTGTCGTTGAGTTCAAAGATGACGGAAAAGCACAATTTATCTTCGTTGGGTCGCAGGGAACACAAGCCGTTGCTCAAAATTTCCGGTAGCATCGGGATCGTGCGATCGACCAGATAGACCGAAGTGGTGCGGGTAGCCGCCTCTTTATCAATGAGCGTTTCCGGCTTGACGTAGTGAGTGACGTCGGCGATATGAACGCCGATTTCCCATCGCCCTTTGGCTAATTGTTTGACAGATAGGGCATCGTCGAAATCTTTTGCATCTTTCGGGTCGATCGTGAAAGTAATGGTTTTGCGAAAATCTTCCCTGTTTTCGAGATCTTTCGGAGTGATGATCGCCGAAATTTTCTTGGCTGCTTTTTCTACGGCTTCCGGATAAGAATAAGGCAGTCCGAACTCGGCCAAGATGGCGTGCATCTCCGTTTGATTTTCGCCGGCATCTCCCAAAATATCAATGACTTGTCCAATCGGATTTTTGGCTCGTTTCGGCCATTCCAGAATACGGACAATGGCTTTTTGTCCCGATTTTCCCCCTTTTAATTGATTCAGAGGAATGAAAATATCGTTGGCAAGAATTTTGCTATCGACGATCAGAAAAGCCGAATGTTCGGTGATTTCCAAAGTGCCGACAAAGGTGGTGGTCATGCGCTCTATGACTTCAATTACCTCAGCTTCAAGTTCATGATCTTTGCGTTTGGCATAGATTTGCACTTTCACACGATCGCCCTTCATGGCATGCATGGAGTTGCGTTCGGCTACAAAAATAGGATCTTCTCCCGTTTCAGGGATAAACGAATTTTTGCCGTTGGATCGCCGTTCAAACCGGCCGGTCGCCGTGTTTCTCAATTCAAATGCTTTCTTTTTGAATTTTTTAGGCGATTTCGTCTCTTTTGTATATTTTCTTTTTGACATTTGCAGTGTATAAAATTGAAAACAAAGGTAGTCATAATAATTTAAACAGCGAAAAGGCTCTTGTCGCAAGAGCCTTCGCCAATCTTAAAACTTTAAACATTTATTAACTCAAGGATTTAGTAAACTCCCTGATTTTTCTTTTTCTTCCAAAAGAGATAGCCGGCTGCGACGACGAGAACCAGCAGTAAACTGTCCTTGGCCGGGACTTTGTTTGGATTTCCGTCGCCGTCACCTTCGTTCCCTCCGGCACGCAGAATGCCGTCTGTGGAAGGCGCTTCCGTTGTGTACAGACCGACGGATTCCTTAACGGAAACGGTTTCCGTCGTACGATTATTTTTTTCGGAATACAGCCCGATTCGGCTTTCGCCGGCGGCCTGTGCAAAGCAGGCCGAACCAGTGAAAAGGATGATAAATGAGATTTTTCTTATAATTTGTTTCATATTGATTTTCTTATAATTTATTTCCTGATGATTTACTTTTTTAAATAACTACTTTCTATTATAGTCTAATATATTAAGCCTAAAGATATTATTTCCGAAGGTTACAGATATTGTACTCAAAGGCTGAAGATATTTTACCCAAAGGCTGAAGGCCTTATCAGCAATAGCGTAGGGCAACGCCCTACGAAACAAAGGCTCCTCGCCCGAACCTAAGCCCTGAAAGGGCGTAATCCGGTCTTGCTTCCGCCCTTTCAGGGCTTGATTTTCGCGGTGGCCTTCTTCGTCCGTAGGGCGTTGCCCTACGCTATTGCTTGCAGGGCTTTCAGCCCTTTGTGTAAAATACCGAGTCTTCATGTTTGATTATCTGACTATTTTTGATTATCTGACTACGACTTTTTTCACTTGTGATTGTACTTTGACGAGATATACTCCTGCTGCCGGAGCTTCAAAATGATAGCTCGATGCTCCGTAATGCGTTTTATTAACGATAGCGCGACCTTGCGTATCATCAATTTTGATGCTGTTGAGCGGCGAACCGTTTTTAGAAATAATCTCGATATTCCGTCCTGAAGATTGGATAACGATACCGTCCTGTTCAACATTCTTCAAGTCGGTCGGCGCATTGGGAACCCAGCTCAGGAAGAAGCGATTTTCGAGGTACAAATCTTCATCGGCTGATTTCGTGAAAATATATTCCTCTTGAAGCGAGAGATTGATGGTTCGGGATTCTTTCGTATCGTTCAAATACAAAGTCGCATCATCAGAGAAAGATTCTACTCCTGAAAATTTCAGTGTAATTTGTCCGGCTTGCGAAGTTTTGATTCCAAGGGTGATTACCTCGTTGTAATTTCCGAAAGAGTTAATATCCAAAGCGTAACCATCGCTGGAACGTGTGTAAACTAATAATGCTTTATCGTTGTTATTCGGGAAAAATTTGTAACTGTCCTCTTCGGCATTGAAAACATTACTTCCTGCGCCGATTAACAAAGCTTTGTCAATCTCATCTTCTTTCTGAGCGACAATGCTCAAAACCTTGATTTCATTGTTTGCCGAACGCAGCACATTTCCCGGCGTTGTTGTCATAGTTGCAACCGGCGCTTTGATTTGCGGGTTTGCTTTCTTTGCAATTGCGATGAACGATTGCATCGGCGCGATCGTCGGAGCGGAAGTTAAATTCACCACAGCGCCACTCAAATTCGGATCAGTCGTAAACCATGTTTCGCCCACGCGTTGATAGGAAACGAAATTATTCATTTTACCATCGATTGCGGCAACACCTGAAGCTAATTTGTAACCGGCGTAAATCTCTGTACTGTTTGCTGTCAAGAACGGATCCAGATTCAAATGTGACATAAACGGGTTTCCGATTAATACCGGCGTTCCGTCGGCAGAAATGGTTTGATTGCCTAAAGAAAGCGGAACTAAGCCGTTGGCTGCCAAAGGTTCATAAATAAAACGGTGACTTTCCGAACGATCCATGTAGTTGCCCCACAAAGTCGGTGCATAAGGCGGCACTTCGCTGTAATAGCGGTATTGCACATCGTTTTTCGGGAAATGCGTCGTTACGGGATTGTGATAGGCATAACCTTGATCGGATTTATTGTACCAGATGGCCATACCTTGTCCTGCATTGAGCAAAATATCGGGATTGTTAAATCGTCCCGTCCAGGTAGTAACGGCTGTTTTTAGCGTTTGCGGGTTCGGCACGTTAAAAAACATTGGCTCGTAAAGGCGATCGTCCAACCAGGGATTGGGCTGCGTGATGTAATAGTCGCCCGTGTATGTGCTTTTCAACGAAGGCGCGATCATGTAGTATTGGTGTGTATTCAATGTTAAATCAACAAATGCTTCGGCATAATTCAACGTATCGGTACGCGCCACTTCGCCGCCGAAAGAGAAGTAGATTTTGTTGCATGCAACATTAGCTCGGATATCGACATTGAAATTGCCCAGATTCGGATAGCGGGAACGTCCGGCCGGAATCTGCACATTGGTACATTCAGCGGGAATTTGATATTTGACCGTATCGTAAGCGGTAATTGTGGGCTGCGGATTGTTGGGATAATTCCAGTTGCGATAGTCGTTCCAGTCGGAACTGGTTGCGCCCGTCCAGGTCAGAGAATCGGGAATCAGGTAAGTGATCACCGAGTAAACGTCCATCAACGAAGGCCCATCATAGACTTCAACGAAAAGTTTTTTTGTCAATTGAGTAGCGCTCTGCGTAAAATCGTAAGAATCGCCGCTTCCGATGGATGTAGGCTTGGGCAATTTGGTTGGATCCGAATCGTACCACACATACAGATAACCACTGTTGCCCGGATAGAAATACAAGGTATGATTGCCGGGGCAAAGACCGTAGTCGGGCGCACCGAACAAAGCTTTACTGAAATTCCCGGCATAGTTACATTCGGGGACAAGGAAATTATCATCCGATTCGTTGATACGGATTTGCATGACATTTGCGGGATCAATTCCAGCCGGTAATCCGGTGATGGTGTAACTAATCGGAACGGATGTCCCCGCGAGGATGTTTACGACAAGGATACGGGTTTCTACTTTGGTGAAATTCCCTGCCTGCAGGATGTATGCGCTGACATCCAGATCACCGGTAAAGTCGGCATCTCCGGTATTCTCGACGTTGAAAGTGACATCGACGGTCGAGCCGGTGTAGTTGCTGTAAACCAAAGGTATGCTTAAGTCGAAAGCCAAATCGGAGCCGTAGCTAAGCATTTTGCCTTCGCCGTTTAATAAGGTGGATTGCTGTACGAAGTTATTGAAAGGTTGAAGATAATTACCGTCGTTATAATCAAATTTTGTAGCTGGATTTATGGGATATTGAGGATTCGTTAAATCTTCATTGACATAAACGGGGTTGTAACTATATTGATTCCAAACTGAACGCGCCGGAGCCCATGGCATTCCATCGGATTTATAAATGTATAAATGATTTGTTCCTCCAATAATAATCTCTGCTTGACCATCCAAATCAACATCAGCTACTACAGGATGCTCATAACCTGTACCGGAAGTACTGCTATACCATTGTAATGTTGCATCTTCAATATCTAATTCTCTGGCAGCATTAATCATATCGTTTCCATCGCTATCTTTTCCAGAAACATTCATTATACGCAATTTTTTTTCATCTCTGTAAATCATTTCTGCTTGACCATCTTGATTAAAATCAAATACAGTACAACCTGTCATTCCTGATGTATCTGCATGTTTCATTGTCCAGAAAGTGTCAAAAGAGGCAGTACCTTCATTATATTTCAACGCATAAATAAAACAATAAGCCAAACTTGTGTTTGAATAATTTGAAACAATAAATACAATTTCCTGGTTACCGTCACCATCAATATCTCCCATAAATGGAATCCCCATTACATTGGCGTTATCCAAAACTTTGGATGCCAATATCGTTTGAGTTTCCGGACTCCATAAATAGATGAGATGTTTAGAGCCTGCAAGTCGACACTCTACGAGCACTTCTAATTTTCCATCGTTATTTATATCAATTACTTGCGTAGTTCCATCCATAGGGCCAGCCGCTGGAATTGAAGCAGCCGGAATTTCTTTTACCACAGTCATGGAATTTAAATTAGGATCTCTACTTCTGTCAATGTCGACTGCATATACTTGATTTCCAGCAACTAACTCTAATTTAGAGTCTCCATAAACATCAGCCGCTTGAGTCATTGCTATTTCAGTGGTTACTGTATTAAGGTCATTTCCTCTATTTGCATTTCCTGCACATAATAAAACTCCTGTGGCTGCATCAAAAATCTTAGCACCACAATAAACCTCTGTATAGCCATCTTGATTAAAATCGGCAAAAGAAACGGATGTACCAACTCTATTATCTGCAGTAGGAGACCATTTATTATCTATTCCTGCTATAGTAGAGGAAGCTTCCCATACACGAGATACTAATGGGTTAGCCGTAAGAGGATAGGTATCTCCCGGCTCAGTCAATTTATAAGCTCGTAGAACCCTATCTTGTTCTGCTATTATAATCAGTGAGATAGACTTTGATGCAGAAACTTTTACACGAGCAATAGCAGCTACCCCAGGCATGTAATTAGTATAAACTTGTGTTGTAGGAAAATCAATTCTTGAACCTGTTCCGCCATCCATAAATATACTTAATTGTGTAGAACCATAATTTGATGCGTCCTGTGCTGTAGCCGCCAATATTTCAGGAATCCCATTTCCGTCTAAGTCTCCAATAAGTTGTGAAAAATAAACATATATTGTTCCCAAATCAGCAGCTTCTCGTATTCCCCAAACGGTGGCAGGCGGCGTTACGGCACAAGCCTCATCTTTAATCACATCCGGCTTATCGGTCACATTAATCAAAATAACTCCGGTATTGGATACATTCACGCCACAGGTAATTGTGTATTTTACGCTGTCTTGGCCAATAAATCCGGGAGCGGGCGTATAAATAATGTTTTTACTCCCGTCGATCGATAAAGCGGCAGCTCCGTGCATCTGAGTGCCCAGCGCGGCGGTCGGATTTAAGACGGTCACCACGATGCTTGAGGAAGTGCAGGTTCCTAATTCGCTTTGCTTGATTACGTTGATGGTGTCTTTTTGCCCCGGTAGTACGAAG
>JAISKG010000033.1 GCA_031261015.1 Dysgonamonadaceae bacterium
TCCATATCTTGGAGATATGGAATGTCTAAAAAACAAAACAGCGTTCTTTGGCAGATTGGTTTACACGAGAAAAAGATTTTTCAGATTTGGATTTTCGCAAAAAAAAGCATTACTTTTGCATTAGATTTTCGCAAAATATTAACTGATATTGGGTTGGAAAAATGCAAAATATATACTTTAATAGATTGATAGACGGATATCTACTTGATTGGAAAAATTCCGATGCCAGAAAACCGCTGCTTTTGCGCGGTGCGCGTCAGGTGGGCAAATCAAGTTCAGTGCGGCATTATCTACAACAAACGCATTGAGGCGGGAAAAACACTGCTGTTTTTAGACGAAATTCAAGCCTGTCCCGATGCTATTTCTGCGTTGCGGTTTTTCTATGAGGAATATCCCGAACTGCACGTTATAGCGGCGGGTTCACTGCTCGAATTTGCTTTGGCGGAATTGCCGTCTTTCGGCGTTGGGCGCATAGAAACGCTGTTTATGTTTCCGCTTTCGTTTGCCGAATTTATGAATGCCGCAGACGCAAATCTTTTGCAGGAGGCAATTCAAAAAGCAAGTCCTGCCAAGCCATTGCCCGATTATATTCATACAAAAGCGGTTGAATATTTAAAAAAATTTCTTGTCATTGGCGGAATGCCCGAAGCAGTAGCAAAATATGTGGAAACACAGAGTATTTTTGAATGTACAAAACTGCTTTCAAACCTGACGACTACGCTAAAATCCGATTTTTCAAAATACAGGGCAAAAGTGCCGCAACTGCGTATTAATGCCGTTTTCGACAATGCCGTTGCGCAAATGTGTAACAAATTTGTTTATGCCAAAGTTGAGCAGGATTTTCACCTTTCGCAAATAAAAGAATGTATTGATTTGCTTGTAATGGCGGGGCTTTTGCTGCCTGTGTTCCATTCTGCCGCCAACGGTATTCCGCTTGGCGCGGAAATAAACGCAAAAAAACAGAAATTTTTGTTGCTTGATACCGGTTTGTATCAAAATCTTACAGGGCTAAATGTGTCCGAAATTTTGCTTTCTGATGATTTTCAAACAGTTAATAAAGGCAAGATTGCCGAACTATTTGTTGGCTTGGAATTGCTCAAAGCAAGCAGTCCATACTCGCAAAATCAACTCTATTTTTGGCAGCGCGAAGCAAAAAACAGCAATGCCGAAGTTGATTATCTTGTTCAGAAAAACGAAAAAATCATTCCGCTCGAAGTAAAAGCAGGAACAAAAGGCAGTATGCAGAGTTTATACCTGTTTATGAACGAGAAAAACAGCGAATACGGAATCCGCACTTCGCTCGAAAATTTTGCGGTGTATGATAAAATCAAGGTTTATCCGTTGTATGCAGCAGGAAATGTAGTGCAATAGAAACGAGTTGAATAAATCTTAAAATCGTGTAAACCAATCTCAAAAGCTTACACGATTTTTTTGTGCGAAAAAACTATCAATCATAATGATAACAGTTTATTTTATGAGCGGCAGCGAAGCCGGCTATATCAGCGGCATAGTGGTCAATAAGATTGTGAAAAAATAAATTTTCGCACGATGTTTTTTTAGACATTCCATATCTTGGAGATATGGAATGTCTAAACGAAAAGGGGAAATATACGCATGGAATCCCAAAGAAATTACTACCTTTGCTGCCGAGAGTTATTTGATAGTATTGCACCGCAAATCGCTGAAATACGAACGGTTGCCAAATCGTTACTTCCCATTCTCAAATATTCTGTAAAGTGTTTATTCCTTAGATAGTTAGTTCGGACTGATTAAAATCTAAAATAAATTATGCAAAAAGCAATTTCAATAGAAGAGGCAAAATTAACTCGAAATCTACTTGATTTCCAAAGAGATGAACTCACTGAAAGCATCATGTACCACAAGTTGGCACAAGCGGAACGTGACCCCGAAAACAAGAAAATTCTTGAACGCATTTCGGCTGACGAAGCGCGTCATTCCGCTTTTTTCAAACGCTACACAGGGATTGAAGTCAAGCCCAACCAACTGAAAGCAAACCTTTTTTACCTATTGTCACGAGTTTTTGGTACCACTTTTGCTATCAAACGGATGGAAAATGGGGAATTGAGCGCTCAACTCAAATATACTACGGCAATGGAATATATTCCCGAAATGCAACAAATCATCCATGATGAAAACAATCACGAAAAAAAGCTGATAGCGATGTTAAAGGAAGGGAAGCTCAACTACATAAGTTCCATTGTGTTGGGGCTTAACGATGCCTTGGTAGAACTCACGGGGGCGTTAGCAGGCTTCACTTTGGCGTTAGGCAATCCTGAATTGGTTGCCCTCACGGGAAGTATCACGGGCATTTCGGCATCGCTGTCTATGGCATCCTCCGAGTACCTCTCTACCCGCATGGAAGGCGACAGCAAGCACGCTTTACGGGCAGCGCTCTACACCGGTTCGACATACCTTGCTACAGTGGTTGTGCTCATCCTGCCGTTCATCCTCTTGTCCAACGTCTTTTTGTCACTATCCATTACTTTGGGCTTGGCGGTTAGTATTATTGCTCTGTTCAACTATTACTATTCCGTGGTAAAGGACGAAAAATTCAAGCATCGTTTCGTCGAAATGGCAGTGCTGAGTTTGAGCGTAGCAGCTATCAGCTTTGGTATCGGGTATTTACTGAAATTGTTTACGGGGATAGAGATATGATTATTTATTCCCTGAACTTTCGCTTTCATACGCACTATTCAATTCTTTTTATTACCTTTGTTCACTTAAATTTATAAATTTCCTGATGAAAAACAAACTCTTTCGTACGGTAAGTTTCCTTTTCTGTGCAATCTTTTCGGCAAGCATCATTAATGCAGCCATTATTCCGGCAGGAAGTGGCAGTTACACAACGACCTTCCCCGGTACCGACGCTGCCGGAAGAAATTCTTACCCTTCGGGAACGCCCCAACTGAGCGGAAACGCGCAAGGCAAACCGGTTCCAACTAATGATTGGTGGTCAAAACTCATCAAAGAAAACCACGCAGATAACCTGTTCAATTATCTTTATACTTTAAAAACCATTAATACGGGATTGATTGTCAGTTATATTCCTTTCGGCGTAATCGACGACCTGATTCCTGTAACGGTAGGTGTTTCAGGCCTTTCGGCAGCGCAGACGACCGTTTCGGATTATTCCGATTGGACGGTAACGATTAACTGGAGCAATCGCTTCGAGGCAACCGTCGGATTGGGCATGCCTTTCCTCTATTTCACCAAAAACGCATCGGACGAAGCAGTGATCACTATTACTTCCGGAACCGTAACCTTGCAAAACGAAATGCTGATTATAGCCAATGCCAAAAACGGCGCAAGCTTTGTCGCTTATGCACCTGCCGGAAGTGTTTGGATAAAAAACGGAAACACTTACACATCCAATTTAAACGGGAAAAACTATTGGTCGATGGCCATTTTACCGGTGACTACGACCAACGTGACGGCCACGGCGAACGAATACAAAAAATATGCTTACGTATTTCCAAAAGATACGCAAGTCGCTTGGAATTACAACGAAAATACTTCTGTTCTTCACACGGATTTTACGGTTACAACCGACGTAAAAGAGGGCGCGGAAAACAAAGTCCTGCTCGGATTACTGCCGCACCAGTGGGCGCACTTGGCACCCGTTTCTCCTACGCCCGACAAACTAAGTTACAAAGTTGTGCGCGGTGAAATCAAAACGCTGGCAGCTAATAGTTTCAGTACGGAAAATACATTTCACGGTATCTTGCCTACGCTGCCTTACGTGGATAATTACAGTTCGGGATTCATCGCAGCCCAACTGCAAGAAAAACTTGAAGCGATGAAAAACGATCCGATCGGCGAATGGACAGATTCCTACAACGACGGACAATTGTTGAACCGCCTGATTCAATCGGCGCGTATCGCCGACGAAACCGGCAATACCGGCGCGCGAAACGCCATGCTCGCCACGATCAAAGCACGTGTCGAAAACTGGCTGAAAGCCGAAACCGGCGAAGTGGCTTTCCTCTTTTACTACAATTCCACTTGGTCGGCCATGCTGGGCTACCCCGCCGGACACGGACAAGATAACAACCTGAACGACCACCATTTCCATTGGGGTTATTTCATTCATGCCGCTGCTTTTCTGGAGCAGTATCAGCCGGGTTGGGCAGCGCAATGGGGCGAGATGGTGAACTTGCTGGTACGCGACGCTGCTTCCAACAATCGCAACGATGCGCTATTTCCTTTCCTGCGCAATTTCAGTCCGTATGCCGGCCACGCTTGGGCTAACGGATTTGCTACTTTTCCGCAAGGAAACGACCAGGAGTCTTCGTCGGAAAGTATGCAATTCAATTCGGCGCTGATTCATTGGGGCGCTATCACCGGAAATAAAGCCGTCCGCGATCTGGGTATCTACCTCTATACCACCGAACAAACGGCGATCGACGAATACTGGTTCGATATGTACGACCGCATTTTCCCGTCCACGCAACAATACCGGCTGGTATCGCGCATTTGGGGCAACAGCTTCGATAACGGCACATTCTGGACAGGCGACATCGCTGCTTCTTACGGCATCGAATTATATCCTATTCACGGCGGTTCGTTCTATTTAGCTCACAATCCGGAATATGTAACTAAGTTATGGAATGAGATCAAGAAAAATACCGGCATCATGCAAAATCAAGCGAATGACAACCTTTGGCACGATGTGATGTGGCAATACGCCGCTTTTATCAATCCTTCGGAAGTGATCCCGTTGTACGATTCCTATCCCGGACGCAGCTTGAAATTCGGAGTTTCCGACGCGCAAACCTATTATTGGCTGCACGCGATGAATGTATTAGGAAAATTCGATGCTTCCATCACCGCCGATTATCCGGTAGCCGTCGCTTTCAATCAAAATGGAAGAATGACTTATGTCGCTCATAATTATGGAAGTACGGCAATCAATGTGAAATTTTCCGATGGTTATGTCCTCAACGTTCCTGCCCGCAAAATGGCTTATGCCAATGCCGGGAGTACGTTGCCTGTCGTTACGATCACTTCTCCGGCCAACAACACGAAATTCATGTTGGGTCAACCGGTTACCATCACCGCCAATGCTTCCGATTTCGATGGAGGCACGATTCAAAAAGTCGATTTTTACAACAATAATGTGCTGATACAAAGTGATGCCACCGCTCCATACGGCATCACTTACACGCCTTCCAAAGAAGGAGTTTATACTCTCGTGGCCAAAGCGACCAACAATAGCGGAAAAACAGGCGTTTCGCAAAACGTTTCCATCACCGTTTCGACGGAAACCGTTTGTAAAGAAACTTCGACCGAAGCCGAGCAAGGCTCTTTCACCAAAGGCTATGTGGCTACCTTTGAAACCATTGGTACGAGCGTAGAATTTACCTGCGAATTATTAGACGATGATCGCGACGGAGTAATCGCTTACCTCTGGACTAAATCGCCTTTTTCCGAAAGGGCAATGACCCGGATCGAAGGCAACAAGTTCGGCATTTCTTTGAGCGGACAAACCATTGGACAAACTATCGAAATCGCTTGTAAATTCGCTTATGCCGGCGGAATGGCCGTCACCAAATATTTTTCCTACGAAGTGGGCGTAAATTGCGGATCATTGGCTATCAACGAAATAGCTCTTTCTCCGGAAGTGTACTTCTATCCGAATCCCGTGAAAAATCAATTGGAAATTCGTTGTCCTGAAGAAAACAACCTATTGACAATTACCGATTTACGCGGAAACAAATGCTTGACACAACACATCGGTCGCACTGCCTCGATTCCAGTGGGCGCGCTGCCTGCCGGCGTTTATTTTGTACAAATCACTCATGGTAAAGGAATAGTGGTTAAAAAGATTATTAAGTTGTAGTCTGCCGGTTTGTAATTTATATCCGTTAAAAACAATACCCGATTCAATCTATCAGAAAAACGAACGATCATGAAACAACGACTTGCCTTTTTGTTCTGTGCCATAGCGGTTTTCGCTTTTTTCGTTTATGCCGTCGTCGTGTTTTTTGTCAAAAAAAATGCACCCCGGGATCTTTCCGAAATGGAAACGAGCGGTATTTTGCATGTTGTAACCGAATATGATTCGGTGAATTATTACGTTTCGGGCGACACGATTGCCGGCGAGCAATACGATTTGTGTCGCTACATCGAAAAGCGTTCGGGATTAAAGATTTATGTGTCTTTGGAGAATAATTGGGAAGTTTGTCTGAGAAAATTGAATAAGGGTGTTTACGACGTTATCGCGCAGAATATTCCGATTACCAGCGAAAGCCGGGAGTTGGTGTCATTTACGGTTCCGGTTG
The DNA here is from genome assembly GCA_031261015.1 of Dysgonamonadaceae bacterium. GTDB lineage: Bacteria > Bacteroidota > Bacteroidia > Bacteroidales > Azobacteroidaceae > Azobacteroides. The sequence continues at coordinate 6,303 of JAISKG010000033.1, forward strand.
TGCAGAGCAAACAAGTGCTGGTGCAACGGAAATCGCTGCCGGGCGATTCGTTTCCGTTGATTCGCAACCAAATTGATTTGGCTGGACAAACCGTATATGTCGCTCAGGCTTCGCCGTGCATTTTGCGGCTTCGTAACCTTTCCGACGAGATTGCCGAACCGATTTATATAAAGGAAGTGGTCGATTATACTGCCGAACAGTTAATTTATATGGTGGCTTACAAAGAAATTGATTACGCGATTGTCGATAAACAATTGGCTTTGAAGAATCAAGCGAATTTTCCGGATATTGATGTCGCTACCGACATTAGCTTTACGCAAAACCAAGCGTGGGCGGTGAGGAAAACTTCGCCGGTTTTGTTAGACAGTTTGAACCAATGGATCGGCGAATGGAATGCTTTAAAAACAAAGAACTAAAATAACGAACCGGCTACACCTTTCCGTTATTTTAGTTCTTTGTTGTAAATTTGTACTTCCTTATGTCAACGACAAATGAAGTTCTTCTTCTATTTTTTTGAAGAAGAGTTTTTCTTCGCGTGCCAGCCAGCCGATTGCCGCATAAATTTCTTTATCCGTCAATTTGGCGATTTTCTTCAATTCTTTCACACTTTGTTCGCCTTTTTCGGACAAGACATTCCAAATTTGTCCGGCGTCTGTTCCAATCTTTTCTTTCATTGCCTGTAAGATTAAATTAATTGATACTTATTTTTTATTCACCACTGAATAATTTATCCATTTTTTCAAATTTTGCGCCCATGTTCAAGCTGTAGTAACTTCCACGCAGACAGAAGATTGTATCTCTGTCGGTAGGATCAGCTTCAAATGCTTTTTCCAAGTAGGGCAACGCTTTGCGGTAAGATTCCAAAGCTTCAGCATATTTTTTGTCATAAACTTTTTGATCTTTGATCGCCGCATCGGCTTCTCCGCGCAATTTCACACCTGCGTTATAATAATACATACCGGTGTGTTTCAACGCTTTCGCATAATTCGGATCAATCGACAAGGCCTTTTCGTAATTTTCCAAGGCTTTTGCCGAATTATCGGAATTTTCGTAGATTACGCCCAAAGCATCATATAAAACAACGTCTTTCGGATTTTGTTCAATCGCCAATTGAATATAGGAGATTGCTTCGGACAAATTGTTGGCTTTAATGCTTTGATCAATCATATTCATGAGGAAATACTCATCGCCTGGAAATTTGGTAACTCCTTCTTTCAAAATATTTAACAAGCTGACGGAATCTTTTATTTGATCGTATTCCGAAGCCAGCTGACGGTAAACATCGCTCTCGCGGTAGTTGCTGTTTTTAATGGAGTTTAACACCTTGATAGCTCCTTGATGATCAGGTACTTGAGAGGCAGCAATTCCGGCATAAAACTTGATTTGCGTCATAAATTCATCATCGCCGACTACCTCGAATTTTTCGCCTTTCATCATGGGCAATTCGGGCATATCCGTGAACACTTGGAAATTGCGGTATGCTTTGTCATATTCTTTATGATCAAAGAAATAAGATCCGGCATCGAGATAAGAATTACGGTTCGCCTTTGTAATAGAACGAATGTCTTTGCTGTATTTTGTTTTCACTTTGCCTTTTTCGTCGGGCAAGTTATCCAATTCGTAAGACTTTTCAAAATAGGGTAAAATCGCATCCAAGGCCTTGTACATTGTTATTGTATCAGCAGGTTCCTTTTTTATGGACTTAATGTTTTCCATATCAAACTGTTTGTTTTCAATGGATCCGGCAGTAAACCAAGTTTCGGGATCGTTGGCCGTTTCCGGATTGTTCATCGCTTCCTTAATCAATGTGCGTGCATTGGCAATATTGGAAGCTTTCATTTCATTTTTAGCATCACTGAGGACCTTTTTCTGTCCAAACGACACGCCGGCTATCAAGCAGAGCGCGCATGTTAGCGTTAGATGTTTCATATTTTTTTATTTAATTATTAACTGTTCGCAAAGGTACATGAAATTTGTCAATTACCCACAAACGAATAAGAATTATTCTGGATTGCTTCGCCGTAAATGGCTCGCAATGACGAGCATGATGCAACGTCATTGCGAGGGCAAAGCTCGAAGCAATCCCAAAATTTAATCTATAACTTGATTGTTTTCCGGCTCATTTTCTTCCAATTCGGAATCTACTTTACAAACGGAAGCAATTTTGTCGTCGCGTTTTTCCAGATTAATCAGGCGTACGCCTTGCGTAGCGCGGCCGATAATGTGCAGATCGGCGACTTTAATCCGGATCGTGATGCCCGATTTATTGATAATCATTAAATCGTTATCGTCGGTTACGTTCTTGATTCCAACTAATGCGCCGGTTTTTTCCGTCACGTTAAGCGTTTTTACTCCTTTCCCGCCACGATTAGTGATCCGGTAATCGTCTATTTTTGAACGTTTTCCGTATCCTTGCTCGGAAACGACCAGCACGCTTTCATTGACGGAATCTTTGATGCAGATCATTCCGATCACTTCGTCTCCTGTGGGATCCAAAGTGATTCCTCTTACGCCGGAGGCCGCTCGTCCTGCGCAACGCACGGTTTTTTCGTGGAATCGGATCGCGCGGCCTTTACGGTTGGCAATGATGATTTCGTTGTTACCATCAGTCATTCGTACTTGAATCACCGAATCGTCGTCGTTCAACGTAATAGCGTTTACGCCGTTTTGCCTTGGACGCGAATAAGCTTCCAGGATCGTTTTTTTGATCTGGCCTTTTTTCGTACAGAAAACTAAATAATGTGAATTGACGAAAGCGGGGTCGGTCAATGTTTGCACACGAATGAAAGCATTTACTTTATCGTCCGAATCAATATTGAGCAGATTTTGAATGGCTCGTCCTTTCGACGTTTTCGTGCCTTCCGGAATTCCATAAACCTTTAACCAGTAGCATTTTCCTTTTTGAGTGAAGAAGAGCATCGTGGCGTGCATGTTGGCCGGATAAATGTATTCGACAAAATCTTCGTCACGAGTTTGCGAGCCTTTTGCGCCGATTCCTCCGCGGTTTTGCGAGCGGAACTCGGCTAAGGGCGTCCGTTTGATGTAACCCAAGTGTGAAATGGTGATGATCATTTCATCGTCGGCGTAAAAATCTTCCGGGTTGAATTCTTCCGTGGCGTAAATGATGTCGGTTTTGCGAGCGTCACCGTATTTATTTTTGATCTCAATCAATTCATCTTTAATTACTTGCATTAAAAGCTCTTCATTGGAAAGGATTTCTTTTAAATGAGCGATCAACTTTTGAACGTCTTCATATTCGGCATGCAATTTGTCCTGTTCCAGTCCCGTTAATTGACGCAAGCGCATTTCGACGATGGCTCTTGCTTGAATTTCAGAGAATTGGAAGCGTGCAATCAAACGTTCGATAGCTTCGTTCGGACTCTGCGAAGAACGAATAATCGCGATCACTTCGTCGATGTTGTCGGAAGCGATGATCAATCCTTCCAAGATGTGAGCGCGCTCTTCGGCTTTTCGCAAATCGAATTTGGTGCGGCGGGTAACGACATCCACGCGATGCTCGACGAAATATTTGATCAAATCTTTCAAATTCAACAATTTGGGACGACCTTTGACCAAAGTGATATTATTTACGTTAAAGGCGGTTTGTAAAGCCGTTAACTTATAAATCTTATTCAAAATAACGCTGGCATTAGCGTCTTTTTTCACGTCGATCACAATGCGCATTCCGCTGCGGTCGGATTCGTCGTTGGCATGTGCAATTCCTTCGATTTTCTTTTCTTCAACCAAATCGGAAATGTGCTTGATCATATCGGCTTTGTTGACCGTATAAGGAATTTCGGAGATGACAATTTTTTCGCGGTTGTCTTTGATTTCGATTTCGGCTTTCCCGCGCAAAACGATTCGTCCGCGTCCGGTTTCAAAAGCTTCTTTGATTCCACTGTAGCCATAAATCGTCGCTCCTGTCGGAAAATCCGGCGCTTTAATGTATTGCATCAAGCCGGCGATGTCGATTTCGCCGTGCGAGTCGATGTAAGCAATAATCCCGTCCACACATTCCGAAAGATTATGAGGCGGCATGTTGGTGGCCATTCCTACGGCGATACCGGAACCTCCATTCATTAATAAATTAGGAATCCGGGTCGGCAAAACGGTCGGTTCTTTCAACGTATCGTCGAAATTCAATTGAAAATCAACGGTTTCTTTGTCGATGTCGCGCAACATTTCTTCCGCCAACTTGCTCAGGCGCGCTTCGGTATAACGCATTGCCGCCGGAGAATCGCAGTCGATCGAGCCGTAGTTTCCCTGCCCGTCCACAAGCGGATAGCGTAGTGACCAGTATTGAGCCATACGCACCATCGCAAAATACACGGAACTGTCGCCGTGTGGGTGATATTTACCCAATACTTCTCCAACAATTCTTGCGGATTTTTTATACGGTTTGTCCGAATGGTTGCCCAACTCGTTCATACCGAACAGTACGCGGCGGTGCACCGGTTTGAATCCGTCCCGCACATCAGGGAGCGCACGCGACACAATGACAGACATTGAATAGTCAATGTATGCCGACTTCATTTGCTCTTCAATATCAATTGAAATGATTCTGTCTTGATTTTCAGCCATTTATTTTTTTATTGGTTCGTCAATATTTTGTTCTCGAAAAAATCACGCTAAGTTACGATTTTTTCTTGGAATGAGAAAAACTTTTTTGCAAAAAAACTTGTTTTTACTGTCTAAATGTCCGATCTTTTGAAAACTTGTTTTCTTGGCATATTATTTGTTTGTACTTTGACGTAAAAGTTCTATTTTTACATCCGAAAACGAAAGAAAGGGAAAAGATGAATAAAAATTTTTCGAATAATGTGAAGAATATACTTCTGTTCAGCAGGGAAGAAGCCGGTCGCTTACACAATACCACAGTAGGAGTGGAGCATATTTTGCTGGGTATGATTCGCGATTCCAACAGCAAAGCTTCGGCCGTGATTCATCGTTTGGGAGTAAATTTAAAAGCGTTAAAATTGGACATCGATGAGGAATTATTCAAAGATGGCCGTTATATATCAGAAAATCAAATGGTTATAGATAAAAGTGTAGAAAACTTGCTGCGTTTAAGTTTATTGGAATCCATGAATTTAAATAGCGGGCAAACCGATACGGAGCATTTGCTTTTGGCGATGTTGAAAAATAAGGATTCCGCCGCCGCCCGGATTTTGGAAAATCACCGCTTAGATTATAATAAGGTGTACGATTTTCTTTTAAAAGAAAAAGGAATCGACCGGCCGGTGCATGCTCCGCGAATGGGCGCGGGCTTTACTGAAGATGAAGAAGATGACG
>JAISKG010000065.1 GCA_031261015.1 Dysgonamonadaceae bacterium
GCAAGCGTTGGAGTCCTTTACATAAATAGTTTTATTGCCGGCGGAAAGGTTATTGAAATAATTGCCGGAAGTATAATCGTTGTTGCCCGTCAGGCTGTACTGGTAAGGGGGCGTGCCGCCGGAGGCAGCGATGGTTAGGGAGCCGTCGCTGGAGCCATGGATGGAGGGCGGTGTGACGGAAGAGACGATGGTGACGGCGGAGGGGGCTGCGTTAATTGTAAAAGCTTTCGTCATAGTATTTTGGTAATTATCCGAAACAGTGACGGTATGATAACCGGGAGCAAGGTTTTCGATCGGATCCGGTGGACTACTCAATGATTGCGCGCTACCGCCATCCAATTTATAGGAATAAGGAGTGATGCCGCCGCTGATGTTTTTCAGTAATACGCTGCCTTTGTCACCAAAACATTTGGGGGATTGGGGTTCGACGGTGAAGGCGATGGGGCTGGGCTGGTTCATGGTGATACCGGACAGGGTATTGCTGGTACAGCCGGTTGCACTGATAACCGAAATAGTATAAGAACCGGCAGCTAAATCAATGGTTACATCGCCGCTGTAATAGGTAACGCCACCCACGATCGTACTTGTCCTGTTACTCATAGATTTTATAAAAGAAAGCGTACCTGCCTTTACGGTAACCGTTTGGCTGCTACAGCCGGAAATTTTTAAAAGCGCTTGTCCTGTTCCGCCGATGGTTGGGATTTTGTATGAATCGACTTGCGATGGATAGGAAATCGTGTTAATCTTAAAGTCGGGAATTGTGGGAACGATAAACGGGTCGGATTCGAAAGCACAAGTCGTGCCTGATCCTTCTTTGTATTCAACCACTAATTGATAAGTACCCGGATCAAGTTTTGCTTTGGCTATATAATATCTTGTACCGTTTATTGATTCATACGGAAAATTGGTAAGTATCGGATTATTCCCAAAACTATAAGGATTTGTCCCTTTGACGGTTACAGTATAATTTATAGTGCCGGTATAAGGGATTTTTAGTATGGTACTGTCTCCTTTGCATTTTGGTAGTTCTGTAATTAATGACTTGCCGGCGGGGAATTCAAAAGAAGGAAGATACCATAATTCTTTTGTTGAAGTCGAAACACTATTAGCCTCACTATTATTAAGCATAGGAATAGATCTCCTTGTCCTAAACGAAAATTTTTGGTATGGGTCAATACCGGCATTCCTTATCTTCTCAAATGGAATATATGCAGAGCTATTGAATAAAAAGCAACTTATTGTATCAACAGGGCACCAACTTCCATTGAAATTCTTACATTCAAGAATTATATCATAAAAAGAACTATTAAAATACACTTCTCCAAGTTCTATTTTAACTTTTGCCGTCGGGCAGGCGTAAAAAGATAGGATAGCATTTTGTTTATCATCTACCAAAGAAACATCTTTTAATATAGCCGGACCTTCAATCATAAAATATAATCTATAAGGGTTAGAATATGAACCGGAACAGGATAGATTAATAAAACCATTACCATTATGTGGACCTTGATAATTAATTGTTGCATATCCACATGATGTATTTAATGTGAATGTTTTCGGAATATCATTAAAAGAAACATTAAAATTTGTACCCGTAGTTGATGGCAAATTAAAAGAATAGTAATTACTATTACAATCTACTCCTAAACTATTTGAGTATGCACTAGATCCACTTGGTATCTGCCACGTGAATGATTCAATAATAAATTTATTTTCATCTCCACTTTGACCCAATCCCTTCCCAGCGCAAAGCGCTAACATTAAGCCTATTCCTATTTTTTTCAAAGTCGTTTTCATAATTTTAAGTTTAATACATTTGATTACGGCGTCATCGGATTATACATTGTTAAATTGAAACTGCTGGAAACCGTTTTTTTGCCGGGCAGCAAATAACTCACCGTCACCGGATAATTTCCCTGAAAAACCGTTGGTGGAAACGAGGTCGCCAAAATACTGGTCTCGGTCTGGTTAATCGTACCTGTGAGGGCGCGCCTCGCAATATTGGTTTGCGCCGTCCGCAAATCCTGATAGCAGACGGGCGAAAGCGCATACCGGATAATGCCCTGCGTATCATAGCCCGAAGCCGAATTCATGGTAATTTCGTTGTCGGTCAATAATTTGTCAGGCAAACCGGTCAGGATTTCTACCTGATCCACCGGCACGGGCAAATAGTTTTCATTAACATACATCGGACGATAGATCGTTTGGTTATACCAATTGGTTTGGCCGGTATTGGCTGTAAAATGGATCGTCGGCTCCTGCATGCCGGCATTGCCCATTTCGTAAGCATCGAACATTTCCGCATTTCTCAAATTGAGCTTAATAAAATGAAGGTAAGGTGCAATATAATCCCGCCACCCTTCCTCCTGCTTATTAAACGCCTGCATCTTCTCCGCAAACGTATTGTACCGGCTGGTTTTGAAATTCAGCGCATAGATTTCCTTTTCGCTCAGTTGCTCCAGCGTGCCCGTCGCTTCCCGTTTGGTAATTTCGACCGAGCCGTCGTCGGTTCCTTCCATTTGACGGGTCGTTTCGGCTACGTTGCTGGTCATTGCGGCATTGGCATTGCGCGGGATATTGACTAAAGCGAGCTTGTAAATCTTGTCGTTGACAAAACCTGTATTGGCCAGCGAGAAATTGATTTCCATTTTTACGCCGCTCACCGAACTGCTTGTGGTATAAGTAAAATCCCGCTCGACTGCTTGTCCGCCGGCGGCGCTGATGCGCAATTTCTGTACAAAGCCTTCGGGTTTTTCGGTACTGAAAAGATAAGAATAGTTTTGCTTCAGCAGCAAATAACCCTGATTGGTTTCGTTCGGATAAAAATTATACTGGCGACGGCTCGGATAAGAGTAGGCCACATGTTCGGGCAGGATTTCCTTCGGGCGGTCGCCGGTTTGAAACTCGGCCGTTTTCTTTTCGATCAGCGTTTGCCCCTTTTCATCTTTCACATCCACCCAGTTATTGCCCGACTTCTTCTGAAAACTCACTTGAGCATAGGCAATCAGATTTTTCCGGCTTTCAAACGGCTCGGAAGTGTTGAGCATGATCACCGTCCGATCTTCGTTGGTTTTTTGTTCGCCGGCGACCGGCTGGTTATTGTCTTTGTACTTCACCGAAAATTCGTTGAGTTTTACACGGTAAGTTCCTTTGCTGCCGTCGTCTTCGTCAATAGTTATTTCCGTTTCGACGGGAATGTTGAACAACACTTGCGGCGCAGCAAATACATTGACTTCATTAGCATTGTGAGCCGGCGTCAATTGCGCGATAATATCTTCTCCGAAAGGCGATCCGCCCACCGGCTTACACTCTTTGCCCATTTCAAACTCGAAATTGCACTGGCCTTTGATCAGTCCGCCCAGTACGCTATAGCGTCCGCCTACGGTTCCCGCAAAATAGGAAGGATTGGGGCCTTTGCCTTCGAGCAGGGTCGCTACGCTTAAATCGAGAATCTCGAAGCGTTTGGTTTTACCGAAAACTTTGGCTTTCAGTCCGATGCCCGCATCTACGTAAGCCCAGGCCTGCCCCTGCGCATACCAGCCGTTGATGCCGGGCGTTTGACCATTGTCGGCGCAAACGGCGCCATTCAGGTTGGTCAGCATAAATTCCGCTCCCAAACCAAGATTCATCCGGGCGTAAAAAATCAGGAAGGTTGGTTCGATGTGCGCTTCAAAGGCTGCGCCGAAAGCAAAACCTTTGCCACCGGTCAAGGCGCTGCTTTGGCGACTGTTGAGGCGCGCCTGCTTGTCGGGGCTGAGCAACTGCATCACGTTGGACGGAGGCAGCGGCAATGCTGGAATATCGTTGCCCATCATGAAGTAGCCGGTCATTTGAGCCAGATTCAGCACATTGATACCCAAGCGATCGCTGGGCGATCCTGCCTTCAGGTACCATTTTTCGGGCGAAACCAGTATGTTTGTCCAGCCCAGACGGTCGTTGGGGCCTACGCCCTTCAGTACATTAGCAATATTGAGATAAGCGTTCATATTGCCGTTGAAGCGGTTGTTGATGGCATCGTATTCGAGTAGCACAGAGGCGCTGAGCAAGGCACTGTTCTTATTTTCCGGCACATCGTTTTGAGTCAAGGTCTGTTGCGAGGGCTGATTTTTCCCTGAGGCCTGCTGCTCGGCAGTTCGCGTAGCGATGTTGTCGGACAAGTCGCCCCATTTTTCAGGCGCATCCATAAAAGCGCCGTCGCCCCGCAACTGCACAAAATTCAATCCGCCGTAGTTGTTGAACTGCATTTCAAAACCTACTTTGGCATTGAAAGCTTTATCGGAACCGATGAGCGCAAATTTGCTTGTCGCCATCACGCCCAAACCTACCGATTTATCGGGCAGGTAGCGGATCCCCGAAAGCGAACGGCCAAAATCCAGATCATCCGGATTCGTCAAAGTCAGCGATTCCTGCGTTTTGCCCGCCTGCTGCATCCGCTGATACAAGCCGCCGCCGAAACCGTAGAGTTTGAGCGCCGGAGGGATAGGAAGTCCATTGACCGGATTGGTTTCAAAATAAGTATCGGCCAGGAAATAGCGGAAATCGTCTTTGGTTCCGAAAATGCCTACCGCATCGAAAGCGAATTTGTTCAACAAGCCCAAAGTCAGTTTCCCGCTGAAACCGTCGCCGTAAACAGCATCGCCGTGTTTGAACCAGACGCCGCCCTGCAGCTTGAAGTTACTCGATTGAAAATCAACATTTACCCTGTCAATTTCTACCTTGTTGAATTTCCATTTTTCGTAATCGCCGTACAGTTTTACACCCGTCGTCGCATTCAAATCGAACGAGCCGTTCAGACTGATGCCGCCCGTAAACGACAGGCCGTCGCCCCGGTCGCTGTGGAAATTGGTGATATTCGCAATCGACAAGCCGAAACCCGCCACCGAAGGCGACTGAATCGTGCCCGTAGCGGCGATGCTGCCAATCTGAACGTAAGGAGCTTCGCGGGTCAATACCAGATGCTCGAAGGCGATGCCGGGAACAGACAGGACTTTCGTCGAATCGCCTTCGGACGACAGGGGCGCATTCACCGTCAACTGTCCCGTCGCATCAATACGCGGATAAATCTGCCGGTTGCGGTATTCGAGCGTGATAGAAGAAAGCGGAGTGAGCGAAAGCGTGCTGCGCAAAGCCGGAAAATCGTAATCGCCTGCCACAGTTACCGCAAAGGCGTAACGCTCCTGCACCGGATCGAAATATGCGGAATAGGGCAAAAGCGAATGTTGGCCGAAAGGCGGGATGTTGATGGCGCCCAGCAACGAAAAGGCTTCTACCTGATTTTTCAGGATTCCAATGCCCAAACCCGTAAGCGACAATGCCCAATCGTCGGGATGAAGCGTTTCGCCGGGGATAATATTGTTGGCCGTGACGTTGCCCGTAAAGCCGTTTTCATCGAAAAGCACCTGATTGAAAGCCAGCGTGATGCGCGAATTATTTGTTGTATCGTCGGGATTCTTGAAAAACGCCGGTAAGCTCACGGAAGCTTCCGATACCGCCACGCCTTTCCACAGATTGATGGCGCCGGCAGCAGAGCCTTGCGCAAAATAATCCGGCGGGAAGCGCATCATGCCTGAATTTTCCGTATCGCTCTGGTCGATCACCGCGCCGCGAAGCGTGAAAATCACATCGTCAAGTCCGCGGTACATAAACCGTTGGTTAATATCGAGCGAAACCAGATAATTGTCGAAATCTTCGAAATGCGCATCGAAAAAGACGCCTAAAGGCTTGTTGGTGGGGCTGCCGTCGGCTTTGACGGCGATGATTTTATCGGAAGTGGTAAGCCATGCTAATTTGGCGTCGAACGATTCGATGCCGTTGCAGCCGAAAGCGACGCTCGTGCCTTCGCGGATGATGAGGGCCGATTGCTGACCGAGGTTGCGGCGGATGGGGGCGATGAGGGTGAGGCGGCCGTGGGTACCGAGACCGTTTTTGCCTTCGATTTCGGCCTGGCCTTCGAAGGCGATGCGCTGGTTGGTGTCTTTGAAGGGGAAGGCGCAGGTGGCGTAAATGGTACTATGGCCATCTTTAGCTCGTGTTATTTTGTGTACAATCAGTTCGTAACCGCCTTGTTCGCTTTTTATGCCTGCCGGTAACGGAATGCGGCTATTGCTGATAAGTTCACCAAGCGACTGAACGTAATTACCTGCCTTTTGCACTGCATCAAGTACGGTAAAAGCCGCTTCCATTTTCTTGGATTGCTCGTCGGTAAGCTCTGCGGTTTTGCCTAATTCCAGATACAGATCGTCGCCGGATTGTTCTTGCCCGTACCCTGAAAAAACAGTAAAAATACAGATCGATATAATATACAAAGTTTTCATACTCCTATTTTTTACATGTTTTTTTGTATCCATTTTTTTACATATTCTATTTGCTTTTTAGTATTCATTTTACGCACGGTTTCGATTGGAAAATTATCATATTGATATTTTATTCTTTCCAAAATTATACGTTCAAAATATGAAACTTCACTTGTGTCGTAACGATATAATGTAGGAACTATTAGTTCTGTAATACAATCATCTTTTAATAGATTAAGATAAATATTTTTCCTTATATTCATATCTTTTGCCAAAAATGCTAACTCTCCTGTATTTGTATATTTTTCCATATAATAATCAATACTACAACCGGATTCTGATAATGCTTTATATAAATATGGCAAAACTTCCTTATTGTTGTACTTTGTAAGAAAGTAAATATGCCCCCAAGTAGTGTTATTAGTTACGGACTTTCCTTCCTTAAAATTTGGTTTAATAGCATGTTCAACAATCAGTGAAAATAGGCTATTTAATCCATATAAATTAAATAGTCTAACAGTACTAAAAGGAAGACATTCACTTCTTTCTTTTATTATATGATGTAAATTATTTATGAGATGACTACTATGCGTAATGCTATCATTTGGAAGTCTATCTAATATCCAAAAATTGGAACAAATTAGATATGTTGTTAGGTCTTTATCGTTTATATTTCTTTTAACACTCTTGTTATAATCAGATAAAATAATATCACTTATATAAGTAAGTATCTTAATTTTATCTACATTTGTTAAGTCTATTTCTCTTTGATAATTATTTCCTTGAAGTAGATATAAAATATTAATACTGATCAACGTATCTCGATACAGAGTATTATATGAATCCGTAAAATGTATAAACTCTTTATAGTTACCTTGATTCTTAATGATGGTATCTCTCCAAATTTCACTACACAAACTATCTTTATTTGTAATATTTGTATCGTAATAGACTGACAGTCTTTGTATAAAAGATGATTGAGCATAGAAAGATGTACTCAACAGAACAAACACAATTGTAAGGATTATTTTCTTTTTCATATTCTTATTTTCCATATTTTGAAGGTAATATTTTATCGTTATTTCGTATATCATCCCATTGATATTTCCGGGATTCAAATCCATCTTGATAGTCCATAAAATTGTCGGGATCTCGTCCCTGATAATAACCCAGTGCATTTTTATGATCTTGAAATGGATGGCTTAACTCAAATGCACTGTGTCCTAATTCATGTATTATTGTATTGTAAAATGTTTTTATCTGACCTACATGTATATCATAAAATACGAAAGTAAATCTAAAAAATGTTGGTAACGTACTAAAACTTCCATTACCAGCTAAATTTGTTCCCTTAGAAGTTTTCACTAACACAAGATAGTAATCGAATATGTCATTACTATCATAAATAGAATCTCTGATTACGGTATATTCACTGTTAGCGTGTATCTCATAGGCTTTTGAATGGGATACGATTATCCCCGTATCATCCAACATTCCATCTCTATCCAAATCATAATTCAGGGTCATACTGTCTAAAACAACACTTGTAAATTCTATTCCTGCAGGCAAATATACTTTATTTAAACTGTCTTTGATTGCCGTGAGAGTACCGATTAAACCCGGCACTCTAATATTGGTAGCAAGAGCTGTTGTTTGGCAAATACCGTCTGCGCCGGTTGTAATGACAGTATCGCCGACAATCGTATCATCTCCCAAAATATTATTCGTATCCCTAAATCGATTATGTCCAGAATTAATAGCTATGGAATACGCCTTCCCATTACCCACTGGAATAACCTGTACATCGTCTCCGCTTGCTGTTGTTTCGCAAATACCATTCAATCCTGTATGGATAACAGAATCATTCAATAAAGTGTCAAAAACTATTTGGTCGTCTCCCCCAAGCCGAGAGTTTATTTTTCCGTTAGCTCCGGGCCTTATACACACAGCCTTAGGTTCTCCCTTTCCTACTGGTATTACCTGCACATCATCATTTTCTTCATGTACCAATATGATTTTTAATGTTCTACCCTGAGTTAAAGGTGGGTATTTTACAGTATTCAATATTCCTGCAGTATCTACATTGTTTTTCTGCTGATTTGCAAATATATAAGAAGATTCTATCCCTCCGCTATTGGCCATTGCCTGAATTTGAACAGGACTATTACTTGTAATATTTGTCGGTATTATTGAAGACAGTATGTTTCCTTTATCTAAAGTCAGGTATTTTGCAACCTCCGGAGGATTGGTTTCTAAAATAAAATTATCTGTTCCGTTACTTACAAACGATTTATAGGGAATACCATCGCCGTAAGGTGTATGATAACTATTATATTGAGGAATTTTATTCGGATCAAATCCATATTTCTGATTACCATTCTCTTTAAAAAATGTTTCGAAAACTACCAGTCGGCATTGCAAAGTATCGTTTCTTAAACTGTCTGTATAAATAGTGCTTAAAACATTTCCATTTATGCTATTAGACACTGCATTAGGAATAAATCTGACCGTTGCAGAATCTACAACCGTAACATTACCATTCCATACGGAACCATTGTAAAATAAGGTACTATCATTTCTGTATGCTTGAATTGTATAGGTATTTGTTAAGGAATATGGTAAGAAAATTATATCATTACTATAGTATCGATTTCCTTTTATTTCGTAATAGAATGTATTTTTTATAGTACTAGTATTGGTAGCAGAATTATTATTTGCTGTCGTATTCTGACCGTTATTAGCTTCGGATATTGTTCCGTTTTCATGCAAAGTAAATGTTTTGCCAAGATTATCTTGAATAATCATCGGTAAATTTTCTACATTTCCAGTACTGTCTTTCGGCAACGTAATTATTTGTGATTCACCATTTGCACCATTTATAGTTACAACACAGGCAGTATCAGCCGTACAATCCATATTCAAAGCATTTGTATCGGTTATTTCAAAAGGCACTGTGATTGTATCTCCCGACTGTATCAGCGTATTCACCGCATCTACTAACTCATTCACTGCATCCACATCCGCCAGAAGTGTAGGATCATAAACACTCTCATATTCACAATCTATGACCTGATTATCGGTATTCACCTGTAAATCCTTGTAGTTACAAAGAATTTTCACACCGTAAAACTCCCACCAGAACAGTAATTGCCCCTCATAAGTGTTGCCTTTCGGATTGGCCGATACAAGGATTAACCGAGTATAATTGTCAATGATTGTATCGCCCGGCTGCAAATCGTTACGTAGAGTAAAGTTCGTTAGTTTGTAAGCTAGCTGTTGCGGTACTTCGCAAGAACATTCCGGGCACAATTCCTCCTGCGTAGGCGGTGTCGGTATCGTTATCGCTTGCCACCCGCTAAACTCACCCGCCTGCATCCCGTTCCGGCAAACCGGCTGCACGCGCAAACGATAGGTTTCGCCGGCCTCGATTTGTCCCGGCAAGGTATATTTCGTATCATACACCTGCGCCGTATGCTGGTAGCCCGTCGAAGGAATCTCCGCCTCAATAG
>JAISKG010000077.1 GCA_031261015.1 Dysgonamonadaceae bacterium
TGTTTATTTCACTTTCTTGAAAAAATAATTGCCGAAATATTTGACTATATAACAAAGATGTTATATTTTTGTTGCGTATTAAAAAACAAATCAATATATTAACCCATATCTGCTATTAAAAAAAATATATATGGTAGCAACAGCATTAATCGAAAAAGGGAAAGACGGTACATTCGGAATTTTTACCTCCGACATCAATAGTACCATTATTGGAGAGGGGAATACAGTAGCAGAAGCAAAAGCCGATTTTGAAAATTCGGTACGGGAAATAATACGGTTCTATGAAGAAGATGGCAGGTTGTTGCCTGACGAGTTGAAAGATGTTCAATTTGTTTACAAATATGACATTGCATCTGTTAGCAAAAATGTACGGCATAAGTCCGGCAAAAATTCTACTGCTGCTAAACAGAGGGCTGCGACTGTGCTGGTGTCGTAAAATAATAATGTGGCGACATAATCGATATTCCCGCAGCTCCGAATTTATCTTGTATATTCTGTCGCAAATCCGACAGCGTAGCCGGCAATTGATCGGCATTTGTTATATAAACATTGATTTGATATTGAATGTCGAAGTCGTTGAAAGCGAGTTCCAATACAAAAGGGTGCGGATCTTTTTTGACCTTGCCGGTGGCTTCGGCTGCATCGAGTAGCAATTGGTGCACTTGCCGCCACGGTGTTTCATACCCGCAAGTGATGTCTAAGTAGCCGATCAGGTTTTGTGAGCGCGCCGATTCGCTTAAATTGGTGATCTGCTCCTTCATAATCGTGTTGTTCGGAATGGTGATCAGTTCGTTTTTGATCGTCAGTATCCGGGTGACGATCGGTGTACGTTCGACTACATTACCCACCGTACTGTTAATTTGAATGCGGTCGCCGGTTTGGAAAGGCCGCATGTAAGTGATGATCAGTCCCGACACGATATTCCCGATCGCCGAACTTGATCCGAACGAAACGATCAATCCCACAAAAACGGAGATTCCTTGGAAAATGCGCGATTCGGCTCCGGGTAGATAGGGATAAATCAGCGCGATCATGAAAGCATACAGCAGGAAGCGGATCAACGTATAAGTCGGTTTTGCCCAATCGGGATAGAATCCGGGGATTTTCAAATGTTGCTGCTCGATTTCTCCGGCCAAATACCTGATGCCTTTGACGATGTATCGAATAATCAGATAAATAATGAGTATCGTGAAAATATTCGGAATATAATTGACAATGCTTGTTCCGATTTTGTAGGCCGGATTGTAGATGTAAGAAAAGATTTTTTCCGCTATCGCCTTGGTTTCCGGGAAAATACTGAATACAATCGGAATGGAGATAATCAATTGAAGGATAATGATAATCCAACGTAAGATATTGCACAATGAGAAAACCAATTTTTCCAACCGGTCGATGCTAAGTAATTTGTATTTGCGGACATAAATTGGTTTCAAAAACTTCATTTTGACGTTGTCGATGGCCGTTTTGAGTTTTCTGTAACCGAAATTCGTCAACCGGATAAGTACAATTTGGGCGATCAGCACCAAGAGAAAAATTAAAATCCGTTGCATCAGTTTGCTGAAACTGTGTTCTTTAGCTAAAATTTTTAATGCTTTGACGATCTCGTTGCGATCTTGTTGAGCCAGCTGGTCGCGCGACGTATCCATCCACAAGCCATCGGTAGTAGTCAGTGACGCAATCACTTTATCGCCATACATGATGTCGGTCGTAAATTCGCCGGCAAATACATAGACCGAATCGGGCTGCAAGTCAAATTCCTTGCCTAAGGAATAGATGATGCTTTGTGTGTTGAGTGTGCGCGCTTTGGCCGAAAGTCCGCCGCGGTTGGTATAGAAATAAAATAAGGTGTCGCTTCCGACGACGACCGGCGCTCCGGCCACGACGTGCCGCAACGAGTCGATGACGGCTTTTTGCTTTGCCAGCTTGATGGAATCGGAGGCGTAGGCTTCCAACTTCAGTTGCTCGACTTGCATTTGAAGGTTGATCGCGTTGAGCCGGCTTTCGTGCAGCTGCTCCTGGAGATTTTGTACGAAGGAAGAATCCGAAGGAATGGAATCGGAAGTTATAATTTGAGCGTTGACATGGAAAGTCAATAAGATAAATGTTGTTAAAAAACAAAAAACCGCTTTCATCATATTCTCTTCTTAGGCGTTGTTGCTTGAAATTCTTTCAAATAAAACGGCTCAAAATAAGCCGTATCGACAAAGTCCTTGTTGCGGAACGCTTCCTCGGCCAAGGGCGCCATAGCTGTGGCCAAAGGCACTCTATTTTCCAAAAACAGAGCGTTTTCCGAAGGAATGACTGCCCGGCATTTTTCCGCGCCGTCGCCGAAAAAAGCGACTTTGCCTTGTGCTAAAAATGCTTCGTAAGTCGCAGTATCGACAATATCGGCTTGTACGTCGCGAATCAAGTTTAACTGCCGGTCGTAAATCGCGGCGTAAACTTCCATGCGGCGGGCGTCGATCATTGGACATAATAAATAACAATCGTCCGGAAGAATAGTTGAAACGCTTGCCGCCAAAATTTTCAAACTCGGAAGAGCGATTACCGGAATATTCCAGCCGTAGCCTAAGCCTTTCGCTTCCGAAACGCCGATGCGCAAACCGGTGTAAGATCCCGGGCCTGCACTGACCGCCACCGCTTCGACCGGCCGGAGTTCGCGACGGGCGAATGCGACGGCTTCCTGCACATACACGCCCAACGAGGCGGAGTGCGAAGCGTCTTCCGGATTACAACGTTCGAAAATAATTTTTCCATCCAGCGAAAGCGCCGAAGAACAGACTCGTGTGGACGTTTCGATATGCAAAATGCAAGCCATTTGAAATAAAATTCAATTTTCAAACGGCAAAGTTATCGTTATTCCCGGATAAAAAACTATTTTTGCAGAAATAATTCATAGCATGTTGCAATCGATGACAGGATTTGGGAAAGCCGTCAGGGAGCTTCCCAATAAAAGAGTGAGTGTGGAAGTCAAATCTTTGAACAGTAAACAACTGGATATAAATGCTCGTATCCCAGGGGCTTACCGGGAAAAAGACATGGAGATGCGGGCGATTTTATCGCAAGCGATCGGCCGCGGGAAAGTGGATTTTTACCTCCTTGTGGAGCATCCCGATGCAGCAGGTTTGTTGCAATTGAACCGGTCGGCGATCCGGAGTTATCATGCGCAAATCTGCGAAACGGCAAAAAATCTGCAAATCGACGTTCCTTCGGATTGGTTTTCCATTTTGTTGCGTTTGCCGGAAACTGTTAAGACCGAAATGTCCGAATTGGACGAGGAAGAATGGAGGCTGGTGCAGCAAACTTTGTCCGAAGCTTTGGATGCTTTCCAACGATTCCGTATGCAGGAAGGCCGGATGCTCGAAAGCGTATTCGTCCAGAAAATTGCTAAAATCCAGCAACTTCTGGCGGAAATAGACAATTATGAGTCGGAACGCATCGAAAGCATTCGCTTGCGCATCGCCGATTCTTTCAAGAAATGGGAAATGCCCAATTACGATGAAAATCGCTTTGAGCAGGAATTGATTTTTTACATCGAAAAATTGGATGTAAATGAAGAAAAATCCCGTTTACAGAATCATTTAAACTATTTCCTCGAAACCATCGAAAAGGAAACCGGACAAGGGCGCAAATTGGGTTTTATCGCTCAGGAAATGGGGCGCGAAATCAATACGCTCGGTTCGAAAGCCAACCATCAGGAAATGCAAAAAATCGTGGTGCAAATGAAAGATGAATTGGAACAAATCAAAGAGCAAATCTTGAACGTTTTATAAATGGAAGGCAAATTGATCATATTATCGGCCCCGTCGGGATCGGGCAAATCGACGATTATTAACCATATACTTGAACAGGGACTGCCGTTGGAATTTTCGATTTCGGCGACGAGCCGGCCGCCGCGAGGGAACGAACAGGATGGTGTGGAATATTATTTTCTCACGCCCGAAGTTTTTCGCGCAAAGATTGCCGAAGGTTTGTTTCTGGAATTTGAGGAAGTTTATCCCGATCGTTTTTACGGGACTTTGCGCTCGGAAGTTGAGGCAAAGCTTAGGAAAGGCAAGCACGTGATTTTGGATGTGGACGTAGCCGGCGGATTAGCGATTAAAGAACTTTTCGGCGACCGCGCCCGATTGATTTTTATTCAGCCGCCTTCGATTCGAGAATTGCAAAACCGGCTCGAAAAACGCGGCACCGATTCGCCGGAAGTAATCCGCGACCGCATCTCGAAAGCCGAATATGAATTAAGTTTAAAAGATCAATATGATGTTGTCGTTGTTAACGATGACT
>JAISKG010000106.1 GCA_031261015.1 Dysgonamonadaceae bacterium
ACGATTGGGTCGGCGCGAAAGGCATCATTCGTGTGGACTATATTATTTCGCCGGAAGGAGAAGTTAACTTGCTGGAAGTGAACACAACGCCCGGCATGACGGCAACAAGTTTCATTCCGCAGCAAGTGCGTGCCGCCGGATTAAACATCCGCGAAGTGTTGACCGAAATTATAGAAAATGAATTTAAACAAGATAGATATGGAGAAGAAGAATCCCGAATTTGACGATATTCGTCCCTACTACGACGAGGAAGTTACGGCGGTGATTGAACGCCTCTTAAGTGATCCCGAATTTCGACGGGTGATTATGGGTTATGTTTTTCCCGACAGGGATTGGGACGAATTTCAAACGCTAATGCGCTCTTTTAAAACCAAAAGAGAGTTCCAGCACAGTTTGGTGAAACACACGGTTTTGGGTTTAGTTTCCAAGAGCGCCGCTTCCGTTACGTGTTCGGGCTTGGAAAATATTGAAAAAGATCAAGCTTATACTTTCCTTTCCAATCATCGCGATATTGTGCTGGATGCTTCGTTAATCAGCTCGACGTTGGGAATCAACGGCTATGATACGACTGAAATTGCGATCGGCGATAACTTATTGGTACAACCATGGATCGAGGATCTCGTACGCTTGAATAAAAGTTTTATCGTGAAACGGGGAGTTTCCGTACGCCAGATACTGGAAGTCGCCCGGCATCTTTCGGAATACATTCATTTTGCCATTGAGGAGAAAAAAGAGTCGGTGTGGATTGCGCAACGGGAAGGTCGCGCCAAAGATTCCAACGACCGCACGCAGGAAAGTTTGTTGAAAATGCTGGCGATGGGCGGCGATCCGGATTGGTTCAAGAGTCTTCAATCCTTGAATATCACACCGATCTCATTATCCTACGAATACGATCCTTGCGATTATCTGAAAGCGAAAGAATTTCAACAAAAACGAGATAATCCCGAATTTAAAAAATCGCCGCACGATGATCTTTTGAATATGGAAACCGGATTATTTGGCGACAAGGGAAATATTCATTTTCAATTTGGGGAACCGATTAATTCGTCGTTGCAATTGCTGGATAATAAATTGAAAAAGAATGAGTTGATTACTGCTGTCGCTTCGTTGATTGATACGGGAATTTTTCGGAATTACCGTTTTTATCCGGTCAATTACATCGCTTACGATCGCTTGTGGGGTGGAAATTTATTCCTCGAATGCTATACTGCTGAAGATCTGCAAAATTTTGATCGTTATATGCAACAGCAATTAGATAAAATTGATTTGCCCGATAAAGATCTTCCGTTTTTGACGGAAATGATGTGGACGATGTATGCGTATCCTGTTAAAAATCATTTGGAAATAGCTACTTGATATGAAAATAAGTCGTTCCATTTTGCTGTTTTTGTGCTTTGCGTTGTTTTCCTGCGAAAATGATCCGGTGGATTACGGTTTAGGTGAATATTTTCAAGATATCGTCACTGCTGCGGAAAATCGTATTTTTCTGTTAGACAACGGAAAACAAGTTTACGAACAGCAAACCGGCGATACGGCGAATGTTTATCAAGCTGGAAAACGGGTTGTTTTAATTTATTCTTATACAGATAGTAATGTTTCGGAAAATCTCCGTCCGGTGCATATTCATCAATCTTATGCCATACCTTTAGGCGAATTGAAAACAACTACGACAATGAATATCGGTCGTTTACCGGAAATTCCCATTCAGTTGCAAAGCGTGTGGATGGGCAGTCATTATTTGAATTTCCGGTTTTACATGGAGTATAAATCCGAAACTCACAGCATGATGCTGGTTTGTGATGAAAAGAAATCAGGTAATGCAGAGCAAACACTTTATTTGAAGCACGATACGAATAAAGATCCGGCAGGATACTGGGTGTTTACGCTGATGTCAATTGACCTGAGTCGCGTGTTGGGAGAACCGACGGGAGAGCGGACTTTGCATGTGCATCTTCAGACAACAAATTATGGGGAAAAAACCTACACTTTTAAATATTAATTGGAAGTTGAAAATTGAGAATTGAAAATTGGAAGTTGAAATGCTTTCCTAAATTAAATAGTAAGCGGTTATGAAAGATTATGGATTTTATCGCGTGGCGGCGGCTATTCCCGAACTTTGGGTGGCGGATTGTGAATTTAACTCGCAGCAAATCAAGAAATTAATTTTTCAAGCTTACGAAAAGAAAGCGACTGTGGTTTGTTTTCCCGAATTGTCGATTACGGGTTATACTTGCGGCGATTTGTTTTTTCAAGAAACCTTGATCCGGGAAGCAGAAAAAGCGGTTGAACAATTGTTGAGCGATACAAGAGAATTGCCGGTTACGTTTGTGATTGGCGCGCCGGTGCAGGTAAATTCCAAGTTATATAATTGTGCTTTAGTATGTTGTGAAGGGAAAATTATGGGAATTGTGCCCAAAGTTTATTTGCCGAATTATTCCGAATTTTATGAGAAGCGTTGGTTTGAATCGTATTCTTCGCGATCGTTTTGTCCGGAAATTGCGTTTCCCGTTGTGCAGTACGCAGGCAATGAAACGTTTTTCGGAACTAACTTGCTGTTTGGCAGAGGCGAACGTTTTTTTGCTGTGGAAATTTGCGAGGATGTTTGGTCGGTCATTCCGCCGAGTTCCTACCATGCGATGAATCGTGCGCAATTGATTTTCAATCTTTCGGCGAGTCCCGAATTGATCGGTAAACGGCAGTATGTCAAATCATTGTTGAGTCAGCAATCGGCGCGATGCCAAGCGGCTTATGTATATGCCGCCGCCGGTTTCGGCGAATCGACGACCGATTTGGTTTATGCCGGGAATGCGTATATTTACGAAAACGGAAAATTATTAGCGGAATCGCAACGCTTTCAATATCAGGAACAATTGATTTTCAGCGAAATTGATTTTGATTTGCTGGCAGCCGAGCGGAAGAAAAATACAACTTTTATTTCCAAACCACAAAGTTTGGATTATCAGAAAATTCCTCTTCTTTTGCAGGCGCATGGGGAAATGGCTCTCAGTCGGACGATTAACCCTACGCCTTTTGTTCCTACTTCGAACGATTATAATGAGAGTTGTGAAGAAATTTTCTCGATTCAAGTGGCCGGATTAGCGAAACGAACGGTTCACACGCATGCTCAATCGCTGATTTTAGGTATCTCCGGCGGATTGGATTCTACGCTGGCATTACTGGTTTGCGTGAAAGCTGTCGATAAATTAAAGCTGCCTCGCACAACGATTTGTGGCGTCACCATGCCCGGATTCGGCACTACGCAGCGGACTTACAACAACGCGATTCGCCTGATGCAATCGTTGGGTATCACGATGAAAGAAATCAGCATCGTGCCGGCTTGCGAACAACATTTCAAAGATATTGGCCATGATCCTGAAATTCATGATGTTACTTACGAAAATACGCAGGCGCGCGAACGCACGCAAGTCCTGATGGATTTGGCCAACCAAATGAATGGCTTGGTCATCGGTACCGGCGATTTGTCGGAATTGGCCTTGGGTTGGGCGACTTACAACGGCGATCATATTTCGATGTACGCAGTTAATACGGGAATACCAAAGACTTTAGTGCGACATTTGGTTCGTTGGGTGGCGACTACGCAATTAGACGCAGCGGCGCAAGTGACTTTGTTGGATATTGTCGATACGCCCGTCAGTCCGGAATTGCTTCCGACCGGCGACGAAGGCCAAATGACTCAGTTTACGGAAGATGTTGTCGGTCCTTACGAATTGCACGATTTCTTTTTATTCTACACCTTGCGTTACGGATTTTCACCTTCTAAAATTTATTTTTTAGCTCGTCAAGCCTTTCAAGGTATTTATGATAATCAATTGATTTTGAAATGGATGGAGGTTTTCTTCCGTCGTTTTTTCGCTCAGCAATTTAAACGGAGTTGTATGCCGGATGGGCCGAAGGTCGGCTCGGTAAATTTATCGCCGCGAGGAGATTGGCGGATGCCGAGCGATGCGGTGGCGGAGCTGTGGTTGAAGGAAATTACAGAATTAGTTACCAATACGGCATTCTTTATTGTCCCAAAAGCCAAGCCGTCGCATACTTTGGATGCTCACGCCTGAAATTCCGTAAATAAACCTCCGCTTCCCTTTTTTCTTCCAATTGCCGAACATAAATACGATGCCGGTTTTTTTCGCTAATGATTTTAGCTTCGGGAAATTCGATTTGCAGATCTGCCAAATTTTCCTTGGCGGCTTGTTTTGTCGGTAAACTGGCGATCACAATATAATATTGAGTGCGGGCGACCGGCGCCGGCGTTTGTTTTAGCTCAGGAATAATTTCTTCGACAAATTTTCCGGTAAGGGTATCGGATGGAATGCTATCTTTTGCAATAAACTCCTCATTGTCAGTCTGTTTTGTAGAAGTGGAAAATGAAAATAGTGTAGCCTGTTGCGTCCGCAATTCCGGCGAAGGACTCCATTGATTATTTAAAGGAGTGGAGAGTGCAAATAAAGCGATCACGGCGGCAGCAACCGAAGCTGTCCAAGCCAGTGTTTTTTTATGTACCGGAATCAGAATTACTTCCCGGCCGGAAACCGGTTTTTGTGCAGATTCTTCAACGATCTGTAATTCCGTGAGTTTCGGAAAATAAAACGACGTCAGCCCGAAATGGGAGGCGTTGCAACTCAAATGCTCGGCCGGTGTGAACAGGAGCGTTTGATTTTCGGAAAGGGAAAAACGGCCGATCCATTCCATCGCAACTGTTTGATTGGCATACAATTGTTCCATTAATTGATTGACGTAACGCTGAATCGTTAAAATGGCGGCTTGGTACGAAGTTTTTTCCGTTTGAGCAATCGCGTGCGCCAGCAATCCATCGTTGTGCTTCACTTCCGGATTAAATCCAATGCTTTGACTTGGAGGCGCAAACACGCCGCTTTCCTTGATTTGCGAGGCCGCCGCCGGCGAAACCACCCACGCGCCGAATCCCGGAAGGATCACACATTCGTGCTTCGTCAATAAACAAGCGATATGAAAAGCTACGTTTTGCATGACGCAAAGGTAAGGAGAAAAATGACAATGAATGAAATTTTTTTCGCCTATTTTTTCCAAAATTTTGTCCGCGCAACTGTCGTTCCTGCATCCGAAAGAACGACCACATACAATCCGGCCGCCAGCGAAGCAACGCTTATTTTATTAATATCCAATTGATTGACTGCGCTGTTTGCAATTTTTCTCCCGGTGGTATCGTAAATTTCCGCCCGTAATTTTTTCCCGGCTAAAGAGGTGAGATCCAGAAATAAAACTTCGCCGGCAGGATTTGGAAAGACGGTTAACTGCTTTATATCAGGTGTTTGCAATCCGGTAGCCGGTTTGGAAAATGTTTCAATCGCAAAATAATAGTGGGCAAATCGTCCGAATTCAGGCTCGAAGCGATAAGCATCCCGATACGTGGTACTGCTAATTTTGTATCGCAATGCGGCCGCGCCTTTGGTGCCGCCGTATTCGTCGTAAGCCCAGAAATACAAGCCGTCGTCGCCCGAATCGTACAAGCTGATTTTGTAACTTCCCGGCAATAAATCCAATTCCGTGATATAGACATGATTGCGGGTCATCGCAGGTTCATTTTCGTATAGTACATTGCCGGTGGCGACGTCGTAAATTTTCCACGTCGTTTCTTCCGGAGCGTGATTCGTTTTGAAATAAAACTGATAATTCCTTTTCCCTATAGTTTGAGGAAGTTGGAACGTCGAAGTCAGGCTGTTGTTGTGCGGCGTAGGATCGACTTTTCCGTTCGGATTTTTCAATTCAAAGCGGAATGAGCCTGTCTTTTCGGTCACTTCGTTCCAATCGGGAAACGGCAACACTACCGTATCTTTTTCCAGAAAAGCCAAATACCCGTTCCATGCGTGATGATAGATGGTTTTACCGGGGAATCCATAGTCAATTTCTAAAGTGGTAAGCGGTTTGGAACCAATATTTTGAATGACTACAACCGGTTCGCCGCAAGTTGGATTAAAGCGGCCTTGCAGCGGATTTTCGGTAGGTGCAATGAGGGCTTCGGCGGCGGCATCGTCGGTTTGGCGGATTTCGCCGTAAGTCACCAGATAAATTGCTGTGCGGTAAAATCCGTAAGGATCCGGCTCAATGTCGTAATCGAAGCGGATAGACTGGTTGCGGATGTAAGGCGTGAGATCAAATTCGCGGGTTGTTCCCTCGG
>JAISKG010000138.1 GCA_031261015.1 Dysgonamonadaceae bacterium
TTTTGCTTATTTTAGGATATAAATAGATGCCGTTTGAAAGGCGAATGATAAACTCTTCTTTGCAAAGTCGCGATAACGTATGACGAATCGCCACACCGGTACCCAAAGCACGAAAATCATCTGCAAAAATTATTTTTCCACGCCTCTTTTTTATTATTGAGCTTTTTATTTGATAATGTGTTGATTGCATGCAAATATTCTAATTATTTTTGGCACAAATATCGCATAAATATATGCCAAAATTTGTTTTGCAAATGTATATATTTTTTTCAACATATCATAATCAATCGCCGAAATTAGTGAGTAATCGGGCTTTCTTTTCCCGTTCTTCCCGCTAATAGATATGGCTTACTATCTGGTTATTTTCCAACAATTCATTGATTTTGTTTTCAAAAGCAACATTCAAAGTCTCGGATGCACACTTACCCAGCGATTACATACCACCTGAATTTTTATTGGAAACAATCCCGATTGCTTTTTCTTGCGTGTATCCTGTATTGTCAGTACGGATACTCCATCTTTAGAATACTTAAACATAGCTATTTATATTTTGCATGCAAGTATAGTGATTATTTCTAAAATAAAACAAATGAAGGAAAATGAAAATTTTATATATTGTTATTAATCAATAAATTAAAAGTTTAATATAAATGGATGAAACGGGTAGTGTTGTGACTCATAATCAGGGAGTCCTTGGTTCAAGCCCAAGTGGGACCACAAACAAAAACCGCCTCTCGCATACGCAAGAGGCGGTTTCCTTTTTTATTGCATTCTTTTATTTCACAATCAACTTGCGAACAATTGCTTTACCTTCTTCGCCTTGGATGCGAACAAAGTAGATGCCCGGAGCTACTTTCAGGTTCAGCTGCGTGCTGCCGCTTGCACGGTAGGTTTGCAACTTGCGACCCGAAAGATCAAGAAGACTGATCGTCGCATTTTCCGGCAACGACGACAAGAAGACTACGCCATTCGACGGATTGGGATACATCACTACTTCCGGTAATGATACAGAAGGAATAGCGGTCGGTGCATTGGCTTTCACTTGATATTCAATATCCAAATCATAGCCCGTAACAGTTCCGGCAGGTATTAATAAGGTGTAATTCGTACCGTTGGTAAGATCGCTGTAAACAATCTGCAATTTAGAGCCGCTTACGGTTACATCATCTACCGGAGCTGCAGTTGCCGACTTTTTACCGGTTTCTTCAGTAATAGAAACTCCGCTACCATCAGCAAGTGTAATTGCTTTAGTAAACTTAATTTCAATAACGCCGCTGAGCGGTATATCGGTAACATCAGACGTTGAAAGAATGGTTGAATTCACGTCAGCAGAAACGGGAGCCAAAGCCACGTCAATATGAATGTCGTCGATATACAAGCGATACTGATAGATTGAAGTATATTGAATCGCAATATACTTGGCATTCTCAGGAATAGCAAATCCGGCAGTTACATTGTCATATTTCGTCCAAATACTGGTTGCAAAATTGTTGCTAACTGGATCATTACACCATGTAAACGAAGACGGATCGTTGTCGGTTGTTGAATATCCGACTTTGAATGTTTCCACACCCCCAGTAGAGTTACGTTTATGATAGAATTCAATGGATTTCTCTCCGGCAGGCAACAACGGCGTAATCAAATATTGTTTATAGTCGGTAGCCGTATTGTAAGAAGAAAAACGCCATACGTATGTACCACTCCTGGCAATGGAAGCTCCGGCATTATAGCGACCGAATTCTGCCTGATTTTGAGTATTGTTCGATATGGCCGTCCAGCATCCATACAGTGCACTATCGAAATTTTCCGTTATAGGAAGATCTATCGGAGTCGTACAATCCAGCGGCGTAGTGACCGTTACTTTGGCCGACCAAGCGCCACTTTCGCTTTCCGAACATACGGAGCGGACATAAATGTCGTAGGTTGTGTTATGGGTAAGTCCTTCCAACGTAAACGGATTGGTAGCGGCAGGCACTGAAGTTCCCGCTTCGTCGGGATTAAATCCGGCTGCGCCATATTTTACTTCCCATGCGTTAGCCGGCCCTGTTTCCTGCCATGCCAAATCAACTGTGGTATAGGTAATATTGGAATACGTAAAATTAAGCGGAGCGTTGCATGCCGTAGGATCGGGCTGCGTAGTAAACTTCCACGTAAGTGCATCGGTGACACCGGTTATCGTTCCGGCAGGAACAACCACCGTATATTCCGTATTGTAATCAAAAGTTGCATGATTGATCGTCAATACCGCGCCGCTAACTGAAGCGGAAGCAGCAACGCTGTTGATGGTAATTCCCGTCAAATCAGCGGCGGTAACCGTTTGGTTGTAAGTAACCGTAACGGATGCATCCGTTGTAACGCCCACTGCATTGCTTGCAGGCGTATGGCTTTTAGCTACTACCGGCATATAAGTGATACCTGGCATAATAGCAGCATCGTAGTTACCATTGGTAAACAAGGTGCTTACATTTCTCCACGTATTACTGTAATAGGCGAAAGAATTGGAATATGCGTATGCACGAGCGGTATTAGCAGTTAATCCGATTAAGTTTGTGGCGCTTATTGTGTTTGTATTGGAGCTAAAATCCACATCAATATAAAAACTTCCTTCAATCGTGACAGGCGTAGCCAAAGTATAGGCTTTCGATGTCAAGCCTGTAGTACTATTAATAATGGTTGTTCCAAATAAAGTTGCAAAAGTAGGCGTAATCGTAGCAACCACTTCGCCCGGCGCTCCATTAGCACCGACTTTACCAATTCTGATCGTTACTGCTTTCGCTTGGTTAGTTGAATTCATATTATAAGCGGCTACAATGAATCCGATACTCTGAATTCTTACGGTAACGTCGGCCGGCACTTGATACACTTCAGCGATTCGTTTGTAATAGCCATTTATCCCAAAAAGATAATTGTTAACATCCGTAGTATAATAATTTGAAAAAAGCTGATCGGAAGCGCTGTAATTCCACACAACCGCTTGTGAACCGTTGACTGGAAATGCCAAATTGGTAGTTAATTGAGCGCTACCGTTGCCGCCATCGCCCTCTGCCGATAGAGTAGCCGTATGTGTTCCGGCATCATTAAAACCAACTGTTACATGTTTGTAACTGTCCACATTGGTAACGGCTGTCGGCGAGCCGCTAAACGACCAAGAGGCGCTGTTGGCATTTGTCGTAGTACCAAAATAGTGAATCTGTTCTCCTGCATAAGCCAATTGCTTGTTTCCAGTTCCGCTAAATGCCGGAGAATCGGCAGTTGACCATAAACCGCCCTGCAAACCTTGAATGACGGCCGTAGCAGCCGGAACGGAAGGCTCTTCGTCAGTCTGGCGTACATTATCCAAAGCCAGTGAGAATGCACCGTAATCGCTTACCGCTCTGAAGCGTACTTTGATTGTAGTTCCTGCATACGCAGCCAAATTCACACTTAAAGTAGTCGGAGTTTGAGCAACCGAAGCCGTATTATGACCGCTGATGCCGGTTAATACATTGTTAGTTCCGTTTGTCCATGTAGTTGTATAAATATCTACATAAAGTTGCATTCCTACATCGATGTAATCGGAGTTAAGCAATATTTCCGTTACATCAAACAATAAATTTGAAGCGCTCGCTGTAATGTTTAAGTCCGGTGAAACAAGATTACCGGTCTTTCCTGCCGTATTCTCATAAAAGCAGTCGAAAATGGCAAAAGCGCCATCACCTAAATCAAGCACATAATCTCCACCGTAGTCTGCATAAGTGGTAGCGTAAGTATCAGCGCTCATCCAATTACGCGTAGGAGTTCCTGTGATTTCCCAACCTGTCGGAGGAAAAGCTCCCGAAAATGATTCAAGGAAAGCATCGTCTTGCTGACTTTTAGTAGCCACATTGGTTGTAATACTCTGTGAAAAAGGAAAAACAGCGTTTGCTACTCGTTCCCCTTTCACTTCTTCTCCTCGAATCCTCGCTTGTTTCTCTTGTACATTAGTCTTACCCAATGTTTGGCTTGTAGCCGTTGCCGAGAAACACATCGCCAAAGCAATGAATCCTAAAGTAAAAAAATTTCTCATACTGTAAATTTTAAATTTTGAATCGATATAAGATTGAAATATGCTACAAATATAAGCATTTTTATTACAAATTCACCACTTTTGGAAACTTTTCTCAAAATACTTTGACAAAATACCATAATTTTGGTATCGCATTATTTAAAAACAAAGCCATTTCCATACCGGAATAATGCGGATCTTGACGCCGTTTTCCTCCAAGATCGACTCTTCGTCGAAAGTAACAATCTCCAGTTTATACAGTTTATACACTTCCGAAAGCTTCAACAGGGCGGCAATTTCCCGCTGGCGAGTTCCGTCATTGATCAATAATCCGCGCAATCACTTGCTCCCGCAAATGAAATCCGTCTAAGAAATCGGTGTTCTCCAACTGATATTTTTCAGGATTGAAAGAGCCATATGCTTGAATATGATGACTTTGAGCAAAATCCAAACAATAAGTTTCTACTTTTATGGCGACGGGAAAATGGTCTTCAAAATAGCTGTAAACCAAGGGATGAAACGGGCACAGGAAAAAGTTAACTTCGACGCCTTGCGATTGCAAATATTCGACAAATTGTTCGAAAATCAGGCAATATTCCGGATTTAAAGTCGTAAAACCAAGCAAATGCTTACGAGTGTAAGCGACAAGGTTTTGCGCGCGGCTTTCGATTTCCTCGGGCGACGAATAGCGGTATTTCGCATCGTAATAGATCGATCCGTCCGTATGTTTGCTCATTCCTTCGTTTTCATCGGACAAAGTAGGCTCGTAATGAACGATTTTCTTGTTGACCCACAAATATTCCAAAGCCGATTTGAAGTAGGAAAACGAAACTAACTCCTTGTATTTCGAATAATTTCGCGAAGAAGCCGCCGGCAAAGTATCTGTCGCGGTTTTGCCTTGCAGCAAATCTAAGCAAAGCGTATATTCGCGGCTCAATTCGCGCCAGTGGTCAATCTCATTGTGATCATTAAGCAACCAGGGATCGATGCTGATCCACACCTGACGAATTTGATTTTCACAGCCTCTTTCCTTATACAAATACCAGATAGCCAAAAAATCTTCCAGCGAACCGGCCGTCATCGAATTGTTAATCAGGTGATTATTCGGTATCATATCCTTATCAATCGACATGCCGCGGCTCGACCCCAATACGACGACATCCGGACATTTCTTCATCTTTTCGATGTATAACTTCTGGATATTCCGCTCATTGCAATTACCCAAATTCGTCACATTATATCCTTCAAGTAAATAATTCACAATGCCGGCATCGTAATCTTCGCGGAACAAATTGGCCGGATCGACAAAATAAGTTACTCCGATCAATATCAACGGAACAGGAAGAAAAAGTAAGGAACGGAGCCAAAATGTTTTCATACCTAAAATTGAAAATAGATAAATTTATTCGCGTCGGTCACGCTGAACAGAATCACAGAGAAAATCAACACATAATAAATCAGCAGCCTGACGGCAAAGGATTTAATCCCGTCAATTTGAAGCGCAAATTCCTTGTCCCTCTGTTTCCACTCAATCAGAATCAACAACGCCGGCAAAAGAAGAATTTTCCGGTACAAAGGCATGGAAAATAACGATGCGGAAGCAATATGCGCCAGATAATCAAAGGCTTGCCCGATCGTATCCGAATGGAAAACGACCAGACCCAGCGTTACCAGCAAAAATGTGAGCAACATTCCGCCGAAAGTCTTGAAATTGGGAAGATTGTATTTCCAAATTCCTATTTTCGTCTTTTTGAACATTTTACCGGACAAAATCAATGGAATAAACAACAATCCGTGATAAAATCCCCACAAAACGAAGGTCCAGTTGGCGCCGTGCCACAAGCCGCAAATCACAAAATTCACGATAATGGCGCCGATCATTCCCCATTGCCCGGCATTGCGCCATTTCACATTCAGCGGCATGAACAC
>JAISKG010000185.1 GCA_031261015.1 Dysgonamonadaceae bacterium
ATTTGTTTGTGCTTGATTTGCCGCGTTATTCTGTTGATATTGACCTGACTTACATTCCAATAATCAGACGTTTCATGCAAGCTTTTACAATTATGCCATGAAAAGGTCGAACAAGAAAAAAATAGAGACGTCCCCATAAGTTATTATAATGAACAACAGTAGTAACAAAAATGAGATTTGCCGAACGGTCGATTAAGACAGAAATACGGAAATTTAGGTGATAATCGCTATCGCCCATTATCACTTCGTTGTCAAGTAATTCAAGTACCGGAAAGAAATATTCTTCCGTTGATTTGTCTTTTTCCTCCTCCATTTTCTTACTTGTTTTCAAGCCAAAAGGTTTAACGATAGAGTCACGCAAATTCAGCAACCAATAAACCCATGCCGGCAACGAGAAAATATCAGCCGTTATCTTTTGAAGTGAATCATCAGTCATTTTTTCTAAACGAAACGAATCGACATAATGCACTTCCCTAAATTCTTTTGAAACGGCAGAATTTTCAGGCACTTTATGTAATTTAGTGAGGAGAAAATTTGCTGTAATTCCACAACTTCTTAGTAATGATAATTCCATAAAAGTACAGAATGTAAAACTCCCAAAGTAAAAACAATCCTTTAGAAAATTCAATTTTAAATATTGTAATGATAATGGCGATAACAATGATTACAGCCGAAAATAAATGACAGAAAAACAACAGGTTATGTTTTTTGTAATAAAATAAACCTGCAATTGTTGTGAGAAGAAATGCAATGTCTGTCAATAAAATGAACGTACCTACATAATCAAACCACTTCAAAATAAGCCCTTCATAAAAAATACTTGCAACTGTTATCGTTGCCAATGTAAAAGTTATGATACTTAGCACTTTAATCAAGTTTTTCCCTTTACCCATTTTTTTCTATTTATCTTGTGAAGGAAGCGTAACTTACCTCAATAAATACTCGGCAATCTGCACGGCGTTCAACGCCGCTCCTTTTTTAATTTGATCACCTACGCACCAAAACGACAGTCCGTTAGGATTGGAAATATCTTTACGAATTCGCCCTACATACACCGGATCGTGTCCGGCAACGAACAGCGGCATCGGATACAGTTTTTCTTGCGGATTGTCTTGCAACACAAGGCCTTTCCCACGACTGAATGCCTCACGCGCCTCTTCTATGGAAATCGGCCGCTCGGTTTCTACCCAGATAGCTTCGGAATGCGCGCGCAACGACGGCACACGTACGCAAGTAGCACTCACTTCCACATCGGAATGCATAATTTTACGCGTTTCGTGGTACATTTTCATTTCTTCCTTCGTGTAGCCGTTTTCCATGAATACATCTACTTGCGGAATTAAATTATACGCCAATTGATAAGCAAATTTTTCGACGGTCGGTTCTTCTCCGTGGATGATTTGCCGGTATTGGTTTTCCAATTCGGCCATTGCAGCTGCTCCGGCTCCCGAAGCAGCCTGATACGTAGCTACATGAATCCGCCTAATATGCGAAATTTCTTCCAAAGGTTTCAAGGCAACAACCATTTGAATCGTTGTGCAATTCGGATTAGCAATGATATTTCTCGGACGAATTTTAGCGTCGGCTGCATTCATTTCCGGCACCACCAAAGGCACATCGGCATCCATGCGGAACGCGCTCGAATTATCAATCATCACCGCGCCATAGCGGGTAATCGTGTCGGCATATTCTTTGGAAATTCCGGCTCCGGCGGACGTAAAAGCGATGTCCACTCCACGGAAATCATCGTTGTGTTTCAACTCTTTAACTGTTATCTCGCGACCGCGAAACGTATAAACTTGCCCGGCGCTGCGCGACGAGCCGAACAATACCAATTCATCGACCGGGAAATTCCGTTCGTCCAACACACGCAAAAATTCTTGGCCTACCGCGCCGCTTGCTCCTACGATTGCTACTTTCATGTTATGTTTTCTTTATGTTTACACTACGTTAATTTTATATCAATATTACATTAATTATTTGGAGGCTATCCGAAATTCACTTAGGTTTGCACTCGCAATACCAAAACCGTTTCTTCGTTTTTGAATTGCAAAAGTAACTATTTTATTAACTAAAACTATTTTCATCATGAAGAAAATCTTCATTTTGTTTCTCGCAGTTCAGACTTTGTCTGCTTTTTCTCAATCAAGTGATTCTTATGGTGGTGACTTAAGGACTGTCGATGTTCTCACTCCTTCGTTTACCACCTTGTATTTCAACGCGGAAGACCCGGCCGATCCTTTGGAAGGCGATATTCTTTTCAGCGAAATTATGGCAAATCCGGCTTCGGGTAATCCGGAATATGTAGAGTTGTACAATGCGTCTTCCAAAACTTTATCGTTGAAAGGCAGCCAGTTCTGCTACGGAACGAACGCCTACAATCTGCCGGATAAAACCGTGGCACCTCATTCCTATTTTGTGTTGTGCAAAACTTCAGCGGTCGCCACGTTCAACGCCGACGTTACAGTGTTCGGCGTAACTTCGTTTCCAACTTTGGCCAATACCGGTAAACTACTGATGATTAAGGGGAAAAACGACCAATTAATCTCGTGGTTTGAATACACTGACAAGATGTACAACGACGATGCAAAGAAAGGGGGCGGCTGGTCGCTGGAATGTATCGACCTCGCGAACATTTCCAACACGGCAGCCAACTGGTCGGCTTCGGTTCACGCAAGCGGCGGCACTCCGGGAAAAGTCAATTCCATCCAAGCCCCTAACCCAGACACTGTTCGCCCGGCTCTTGTGTCGTCTGTCCGGACAGATAACCAAACCATCCAACTCACTTTTTCCAAGCCGATGAACCGAGGCGATTTGTTGAATCCCAACACCTATTCGATTGAAAATGCAAATTATGCCGTCACCGACCGGCAAATCAATTTTCCTCAGGCAACTGAGATCACGCTGACTTTGAACGCATTTCCGCCGCAGGGAAGTTTCTTTGAAATCGTATTTTTCAATTTGCACGATTTATCCGGTAATGAATTGGATTCTCCGAATTTCATCCTGATCGGAGAAGGACACGAAGCCAATCCGAATGATTTGGTTATCAACGAGATATTGTTTAATCCGCCCGTCGGAGGCAACGAATACGTGGAAATTTACAACCGCTCCGACAAAATGCTCGATCTTCGTTCCTTGAGTATCACCAGCCGCAAGCCTTCCGACGGATCGTTCAACAAGCTGTATCCTTTAGCTGCCACGCCTTTGTTTTTATTCCCGGAAGAATATTTGGTGATTACCAAAAATCGCGATTTAGTATGTAATTTTTTCGAATGCGATGAAGAATCCCGTTTTGTCGAATTGGCGGTAATGCCTTCGTTGGCAAATACTTCGGGCTGCGCAGTCATTCTCAACAACAAGACCAACGAGATCGTCGATGAATTTGCCTACAACGAAAACATGCACTCGCCGGGACTTAGCAGTAAAAAAGGCGTGGCTTTGGAACGGATTGATTTTAACAAGCCGGCCACGGCGGCCAATAATTGGGCTTCGGCCAAAGCAACTTCCGGTTACGGAACGCCGGGCTACATCAATTCGCAAAGTTCGCCGGGAACAAGTTTATCCAATCAGATACAAATCGAATATCCTTCGTTGGAAGTGAACGGATACAAAATTCATTATCAAACGGATAAAGCCGGATACAAATGCCGGATTTATATTTACGATTCTACGGGAAGATTGGTAGATACGCTGCTTAATAATACTTTAACGGGAACAAAAGGAGAAATTTCCTGGAATAGTAAAGGACTTAGCGGAGGAATGTATATTCTGTATGTGGAATTGTATGATCCGGTGAACGGAAATGTAAAGAAAATCAAAACGCCTGTGATTGTTCGGTAACAATGTATAACACACGTAGGGGCGAAAAATTTTTCGCCCCTACTTCATACGCACCGATGCGCATTATATAATATTATTTATTGAATTGATGCAAAAACGGATAAATCTCTTCCGGGAAATCGCGGCCTTCACTATCAAATGCGCCGACGATATAACGTCCCGTCCAGACGACCGGAAGATTTCCGTTGTAACGATCTTTGACATTGAAATCGCCTTCGGTAAAATCCTGCGGTTGTTTGGTAAACGCGAAATAATCGCTTAAAATTCGATGCGCACCCTCGGAAGTTTGTCCGTCGATGACAAATAATTGTACTTTTCGATCGAAAAGCGAATAATCGGCCACATACGCCGGCTTGAGAAATTCATGCCCGATATAATTGGCTGTGATATACGCTTGCGTGTAAGGAATCAGCGATTCTTCCGGAAACGATTGAAAAATAAGCGGATAACCGGCTTTCGGATCAATTTTAGCTGCGAGGCTCCGGGCAATTTCCTGCATCGCCTGCGCGATCGCTTCCGATTCGTTGCTCGCCATCATTTTCACGTACATACAACCAGCAAAGAAATACAAGCTCGAACCGTCGCCTTGGGCTTCACCGCCAATACCTTCGTAATGAACCAAATCCGGCGAACGCTCGGAAGCAAACATGCCGAAAGCGTCTTCAGGAGTGGCGTGTCGGTAAGCTTGAATAGTGATGTAATCGTTGCCTTGCGTATATTCCATGCTCGTCATTTCTTGAAAGTTATTTTCGAGGAATAATGGAGCGGCTCCATTGATGCGTTCGTATAAATTATCGCGGTGGAACACTTCGGTTTCGGGAGAGATTTTCCAGCCTTCAACAAGAGGCAAATCGTCCCATAATTCTTGCGGCGTTTGCGCCAAAATTTGGCTTATTGAACAGCAAGCGATTAAAGTATAAAAAACAATCTTTTTCATCTTTCTTTTTTTATATTGTTCAAGCCAGAAAATAATCAGGCACTTGCAAAACCGGCGTAATCGCCGCAATTTTTTCCGCCACTTTGAATCCCGACGGACAACGAACGGTACAACTTGCGCAACCGTCACATTCCTTTCCCGTTAAAGACAATCCGGCTAAGGTTTCCTTCGACATCGACGGCAATTTGTAACCGTAATTGTACATGTAAGCACGCATAATCGCCGGAATAACAGCTAAATGATGACGACATTCGCGCACGCAGGCGCCACAATTTTGGCAATATAGCATCTCGTTTTGTTTCAATTGTGCCAAATAACGAATGTCCTGTTCCTGCAAAGCCGGCGAATGAGCTGCTTCCAAACAATTATCCAGCAAATCGAAGCTGGTAAATCCCGGAATCGCTGTTGTGATATTCGGATTTTGCCAAACCCAGCGCAAGCAAGCGGCGCCGTCGATTTTTTGAGCGCCGTCGGCATCTTCCACGCCGCCGACCATCGTTTTCATGGCGACAAAACCCATTCCGGCATCTACGCCCCGTTGAATCGCGGCATCCAATTCCGGCAGAATGTCCAGCTTAAAGTTATAGCTCACCAAGCAAACTTCGTAAATACCTGCGGCAATAGCCTCGTCGATCTGTTCGGGTTTATTGGCATGCGTCGAAAATCCGATATGTTTGATTTTGCCTTCTTCTTTGAATTTCGTCAGCATTTTGACTAAGCGGGGATCGTTGAGAATGCCTGTATTTTCCACCGCATGCGTATAAAAAATATCGACGTAATCCATTTGCAGGCGGCGAAGACTGAGATTCAACTTTTCTTCGTATTCTTCCTCGAAATTTTCGGCTTGCAGATTGGCCGGCACTTTCGTTGCTATTGTAAACGTACTGCGGTCTTTATCTTTGAAAAACGCGCCTACCATTTCCTCGTTTTTCCCTTTTTGATAACCATGAGCTGTATCGAAATGAGTCAAACCGGCACGGTAAGCCGCTCGCAACACAGCGGGATTATCGGCGCGCATCACGCCCATGCTTAAAATCGGAATTTCGATACCGGTTTTTCCCAAGATTCGAGTGGGTATTCCCGGGGTTGATTCATCGGTTATGGCTTCGTCCGGTTGACGGACTGAAGACAGAGCTACTTGCGGAGCAAATAACGCGCCTGCTCCGGCTAAAGCGGAAAGGCTTAAAAATTTTCTTCGATTCATTTGCTTATCCATAATTATTCTAAAATTGTTACCCAGCCATATTCATCGGATTCATCACCGTACTGAATGGCTCTCAGTTTGTTATACAATTGGGTACATACAGTTCCCGGTTTTCCATCCTTGCTGAATACGTAAGATTGGCCTCGCTCCACATCGTCAACCCGTTGGATAGGACTGATGACGGCCGCTGTGCCGCACATGCCGGCTTCTTCCAGCGTAGTAAGTTCTTCCAGAGGGATTGGCCTCCGTTCGATGTTCATACCCATGGATTCGGCCAATTGGATCAGACTTTTATTAGTGATTGAAGGTAAAATCGAACTTGAGGCCGGCGTGATGTAAGTGTTATTTTTAATTCCGAAGAAATTGGCCGGACCGCATTCGTCGATGTATTTCTTTTCTTTGGCATCTAAATACAAGACAGCCGAATAACCGGCGGCGTGCGCTATTTCGCCGGCCGCCAAACTCGCGGCGTAATTTCCGCCGACTTTGTAAATACCTGTACCATGAGGAGCTGCGCGATCGTATTCGCGATAAATTCCGACCGGCGTTGTTTTGAATCCTTCCTTGAAATAAGGACCGACCGGCGTAACAAATACCACAAACAAATATTCCTGAGCCGGTTTTACGCCCACTTGCGCCGACATTCCAATCAACAAAGGACGGATGTACAAAGAGGCGCCGCTTTCGTACGGCGGAACAAAACGTTCGTTGCGCTTCACGGATTCGACTACTGCCTTTTCAAACAATTCCACCGGCAATTCGGCCATCATGATGCCTCGCGCCGACGATTGCAAACGTAAAGCATTTTCACGCATCCGGAAAATACGAATTTTTCCGTCTTTTCCACGGAAAGCTTTTAAACCCTCAAAGGCTTCTTGTCCATAATGTAAACAGGTAGCTGCGATGTGCATCGGAACATATTCCGAATCTGAAATTTCTAACTCGCCCCATTTTCCGGAACGATAATACGCCCTGACATTGTAATCGGTTTTCAGGTAACCGAAGGTCAATCCCGACCAGTTGATATTGTCCATCATCATTGTATTAGAGTGAACAAAGGTAATAATTTTGATGGAAAAATTGGTATTAACCAATATTTTCTCTAACTATATTCAAAAAATACCGGTGAATTTTCGTATCTTCGGTCAGTTCGGGATGAAAAGAAGTGACCAAAATATTTTTTTCGCGAGCGGCCACAATATGTCCTTCTACAACAGAAAGAATTTCGACATTTTTTCCAGCCGATTCGATGTAAGGCGCACGGATAAAAACCATCGGAATCATTCCGGCGCCTTTCATCTCCGCCTCAATGGCAAAACTGCCCAATTGCCGCCCGTAAGCATTGCGTTTAACCTGAATATCAATAACATGGAAACGATTAGCCAACAAAATCAATCCCGCGCAAGTGCCGAAAACAGGTAGTCCTCCGTCGATTTTCACTTTCAAAGGAATAAACAACTCCAATTCATCCAGCAATTTACCAATGACAGTACTTTCGCCGCCCGGAATAATCAAACCATCGAAATCTTGTTCTAAATCCTGTCTTTTCCGTATCTCAAACGCTTCGACTCCAATCTTTTGCAAAAGATGAACATGCTCTGCAAATCCCCCCTGCAAAGCCAACACCCCAACTTTCAATTTGCCATTCTCAATTTTCAATTTTAAATGCCTCTCTCTGCCATCAATAACTTGATTTCCTGTTCGTTAATTCCAACCATTGCTTCACCCAAGTCGGCGGAAATTTCCGCTAAAATAGCAGAGTCATTGTAATTCGTCACTGCTTTGACGATCGCTTGCGCCCGCTTGGCAGGATTGCCCGATTTGAAAATACCGGAGCCGACAAACACGCCTTCAGCGCCCAATTGCATCATCAGCGCGGCATCGGCGGGAGTAGCCACGCCACCTGCAGCAAAATTTACCACCGGCAAACGGCCGTTGTCGCGAACGTATCGGAGTAAATCAACAGGGACTGCCAATTCTTTCGCTTCGTGATACAATTCGTCTTCCCGCAAATTTTGAACGCGGCGTATTTCCGACATAATCAGGCGGATATGGCGAACAGCCTGAACCACGTCGCCCGTGCCCGGCTCGCCTTTCGTGCGAATCATCGAAGCGCCTTCGGCAATGCGACGGAGCGCTTCGCCCAGATTTTTCGCTCCACAAACAAACGGCACGCGGAATTTCGTTTTCTCTATATGAAATTTATCGTCGGCGGGAGAAAGCACTTCGCTTTCGTCAATGTAATCTATTTCAAGCGCTTCAAGAATTTGCGCCTCGACAAAGTGCCCGATCCGTACTTTCGCCATGACAGGAATCGAAACAGCTTCCTGAATACCGCGAATCATTTTCGGGTCGCTCATCCGCGACACTCCACCGGCAGCGCGAATATCGGCCGGGATCCGCTCCAAAGCCATAACAGCCGCTGCGCCAGCATCTTCGGCAATGCGCGCCTGTTCCGGCGTCGAAACATCCATAATCACTCCGCCTTTCAGCATTTGCGCCAAGTTCTTGTTGAGTTCGTATCTTTCGTTGTTCATAATTGTTTGTTTTTAATTTGTATTATCCATTTTTGGCGGGGCAAAAGTACGGAAAAATATAGTTTGGGCAAATACCATAGACGAGGTATTTTGTTATTTCGCTTCCTTCCTCCACTTCCTAATCGAATACCCAACCCCAAACAACAAAAACAACAGCAGCAAGCAAGAACTGAAAGTAGCTATATATGCAGTAGTTACATATCCCTGCGGACGGAAATCAAATTCGATTTTGTGCTCGCCGGCAGGAACTCGTAAGGCGCGCAAAATCCAATCGGCGCGGAAATGAGGAACAGGCTTGCCGTCGATCGTTGCCTGCCAGCCGGGCTGGTAATAAATTTCCGAAAAAACAGCTAATTGTTCGGAAGATGCCTGAGATGAATAAATTAAATGATTCGGACGGTAACCGGTCAATGCGATCGTTGCCGTCGAATCGAGTTGCGGAGCAAATCCGTTGATTTCATCGCTAAATCGTTGATCGACAATGGCTGTTTGAAGAGGATTGACGGCGTCCAAAGCGGCGATCTCCTCATCGGCATTCGCTACGATCTTAATTTGAGGAACGAACCAGGCATTGCCGAACGCCAGCGAATTAAAAACCGGCGGCTGCGACGGATCGATAATCAAATAGCGCATATTCAGCATATCCAACGTAGGCGCGGCTGCAAACGACCGCTGAACACTCTCCAACGTAACCGGCGGCGTTTTCAACGATTGGATAATGACATTAATTTCCTGAATCAACCGGTGATCAATCAATTCCTGATAACGCCTCAGCTTCATAGCATTATAGCCGCCGATCGAATGGTGATAATAGGATACGGAAGTTTCCGTAAACGGCTTATCGAGCGTTAATACGCGGAATGACAGGTCTTTATCTTTCAAAATTTCCTGATCGGCCAAAGAAGCTTTATAAAGCGTTTTTTCCGTTTCGCGCGAATAATCTTTATCGTTTAAATAACGTCTGTCTATCGACCATAAATCAATGAGAGTCAGCAAGGTAATGCCGATACATAAAATCCAGCCTCCGGTCTTCTTGTCTTTCAATTTCATAAAAAGAAACACCAATGCCGCGCTCAAGACAATGAACGCCAGCGAACGGAAGGCATCGGACGAAGCCATCGAGATGCGGTCGCGAACCAAAGCATCGTACCAAGGCTGCATTTCAAAAGATTCGTCGTAACGCGAATGAAAATCCAAGAAAGACGTTGGGAACCACCAAATCAGCAAACAAATCGCTCCGGTAATCGAAAGCGCAGTAATGAGTCCCCGCTTCAATACAACCGGATCGACTTTACCCTGCAAAATATTTTTCAATCCCCAAAAACCGAGAATCGGAAAAACCAAACCCGGAATAACCAAAGCCATTTCCGGCGTCCGGAATTTGTTGTACATCGGTAAATTATGGAAAATGAATGTGTTGAATCCATCAAAATTTCTTCCTAAAGCGAGTAAAGTAAGTAAAAGCGCGCCAGCCACATACGCCCATTTCATCCGGCTTTTGATTACAAATAAGCCCAATA
>JAISKG010000197.1 GCA_031261015.1 Dysgonamonadaceae bacterium
GACCAATATTTTTTATATCCAACGGAAGATAAGCCAGATAAACATTCAACCGGTCGCCGCCCGGCCTCTCCGTAATCTCTACAATCTCCTCTTTT
Organism: Dysgonamonadaceae bacterium; assembly: GCA_031261015.1. Taxonomy (GTDB): domain Bacteria; phylum Bacteroidota; class Bacteroidia; order Bacteroidales; family Azobacteroidaceae; genus Azobacteroides. The sequence continues at coordinate 96 of JAISKG010000197.1, forward strand.
TTCTCCTCCTTCACCTTCTCCACAACACTCTCTCCGTGCCCTTTGTGTTCTCTGTGGTTACTATTTCTCTCCTTTTCTCCACCCACAACAATACACTCCCTAATCGAAACCGGCGTTTCAAACCCGTCTTCTTCTTCGACCAACACAACGTCTTTCCCTTTGAATCTTTTGACGACCCCGCCGCCGACAGCATTCAAAAACCGCACTTTATCTCCTATTTGTAACATTTTTTATTTTTTAATCGCCGACGCCATCGCCGACGCCAAATTATCGCAACTATGTATTTTCTCCGAATCAGGATTTCCCTGTATTTCAACCGCTTCACTCGCCAACGGCCAATTCAGCGCTTCCATCGTTTGCTGCAAATGCTTAATCGCGCCGCCATTCCAACTGTATGTTCCGAAAACTCCCGCTATTTTATTGCCCGGATGAATGTGTAGCAGTTTGTTACACAATGTTTCCATCATCGGATGCAACTCATTATTGTAAGTGCAACTTCCCAATACAACTCCCTGATACTTCCATATTTCACTCAATAAAAACGAAAGATGCGTTTTGGAAACGTCCAGTACGCGAATCTCGCGAACGCCCTGTTCCGCTATTTTCCGCGCGATATAATCTGCCATTTTCTCAGCACTCCCATACATTGAAGCGAAAGCAACCACCACGCCGGGCAAGCCTTCGTAACGGCTCCAACGATCGTACCAGCCCACCACTTTCGCCGGAGCCTCGCGCCAAACCGGCCCATGCGTCGGGCAAATCGTCCGCAACGGCAAACTTTGCAATTTCGCTAAAGCCTTCTGTACCATATTGGAATATTGCCCCACGATGTTTGAAAAATAACGCCGTGCTTCGTCCTCGTAACGATCAACCAACATTTCATCGTCGAAAATACCGCCTTCGAACGCACCGAATGCACCGAATGCATCGCCCGAAAATAAGACTTGATCAGTCGTGTCGTAAGTCATCATCGTTTCCGGCCAATGCACCCAGGGAGTCATATAAAATTGCAGACGATGCCGGCCAAGTTCCAGCACATCGCCGTCTTTCACTTCGATCAGCGATTCGCCCAAGCCGAAATACGCTTCCAATATTTTGAACGTTTTTTTATTTCCGACGATGCGAAGATTGGGATATTGCTTGAGTATCAAGCCAATCATTCCTGCATGATCCGGTTCGGCATGATTGATAATTAAATAGTCTAATGACTTGTTTTGCAATTGATACGCCAGCCGGTCTAAAAAATCGTCAGCAACCGAAACGTCAATCGTATCAATCAATGCAGTTTTTTCATCATTGATCAGGTAAGCGTTGTAGGCGACTCCTTGCGGCAAAGGCCAGATATTTTCAAAAAGTCGTTTTCGCCGGTCGTTTTCGCCGATCCAATAAATTTGTCCTGAAACAGGAATTTGAAAGTTCATGATTTTACTGTCTGTATTTGAAAATTTTTGCAAAGGTAATTATTCTTAGGATGATTCTTACCACACTACGAGCAACTATTTTATTTACTTCATCCCCTTCACCGTTTCCACCAACCGCACAAATTCCCTGCGATAACCCTGCTCGTCATTATCCAAACTCGTTTTCGCCAAAGCAATTACCTTATCAAAACTCGCACTTCCCTTAAACTGCGAATTACCCAACAACTGCCCATACATCGCAACTGCTGCCCCAAACCGAAAATCGGAAGACACGATATTTGTTTTGTTGTCCACGACCGCCAATTCGATTTTCTTGCTGGTATCCTTGTCCGGGTCTTTGTAGCGCAACTTAATAGTCATCAATTCATTAGATCCCGTATAAGCCGGCTGCACCACAGGCTTGTTTTTTTGATATTTCAACGGATCGATGCTACCCGCGCCGCTGAATTTCACGCCTGTCGGGACGATTTCGTAAAATGCAGTCACATTGTGCCCTGCGCCCATTTCTCCGGCATCTTTGGTATCGTCGTTGAAATCTTCATCTTTCAACAAGCGACTTTCATAACCGATTAAGCGATAGGCCTGTACATGTTGTGGATTAAATTCAATTTGCAATTTTACATCTTTTGCCACAGTGTAAATCGTTCCGCCGAATTCGTTGACCAATACTTTGTTGGCTTCCTGTAAATTGTCGATGTACGCGTGGTTACCATTGCCTTTTTCGGCCAATACCTGCATTTTCTTATCCTTGTAATTTCCCATTCCATAACCCAAAACGGTGAGGAAAACGCCGGATTGACGTTCTTTTTCAATCAATGTTTCCAATTCCTGCGCAGACGAAACGCCTACATTGAAATCGCCGTCGGTACAAAGGATAATCCGGTTGTTGCCGCCTGTGATGAAATTTTTCCGGGCAATTTTATAAGCCAGTTGAATGCCTGCGCCGCCCGCCGTCGAGCCGCCTGCCGTCAAGTTATCCAGCGCTTCGCGGATTTTTTGCTTGTTGCCGCCCGAAGTCGAAGGCAACACTTCGCCAGCCGAACCGGCATAAACGACGATCGCCACGCGGTCTTTTTCACGCAAGTTGTTTACCAACAATTTTAAAGAAGATTTTACCAATTCCAAGCGCGTGGGACCGTACATCGAGCCCGAAACATCAATCAAAAACACCAGATTGGAAGCCGGAAGATTTTCGCTTGCAATTTCCTTCGCCTTGATGCCGATACGAACTAAGCGATGCTCGGTATTCCACGGACATTCGCCGGTTTCGGCCGAAATTTTCACCGGATCTTTTCCCGTCGGCTTGGCATAATTGTAGGAAAAATAATTGATTAACTCTTCCGTACGAATAGCGTCGGACGGAGGCATCTGACCTTGATTCACGAAACGGCGCATATTGCTGTAACTCGCTGCGTCCACATCGATCGAAAACGTAGAAAGCGGAGCCTCGGTCGCCCATTGGAAGCGGTTTTCGGTTTGAGCAGCGTATTCTTCTTCGCTGGCATAGTCATATTGCGTTTGCATAACCGAATTAGCCATTTTCATATCGGCAACTGCACCTGTAAATACTCTTTTGTCTTGAATGGCATATCCACTCACCACCACTTCGCTCAAAGTCCGGTTATCCGGCTTCAAAACCACATTGATACTTGCGCCGCCCACCTTTACTTCTTTCGAAACGTATCCAACATACGAAAAAACGAGCGTTTTCCCCTTTTCCGTTTGAATGGAATACTTTCCGTCCACATTCGTCGCCGTTCCATTGGATGTTCCTTTTACTGTTACACTGCAACCGATGAGCGGCTCGCCATCATCCGCCGCGGTTACTTTTCCTTTCACTGTCATGGTTTGTGCCATTCCGTTTGCCAAACTCATCATTGTCATTGCGATCAAAAGCGCGATCGCTTTCCTGCTTTTCGTTTTCATTGTTATTAATTTTTAGTGTTCGTTTTCTTCATAGATGCGGCGGTTTTGGAAATTCCATAAAAGAACTAAGGTTTTTAATGTTAAACTTATTTAAAAGCGCCGTTTGAGTAGTAAGTGAGTAGTCGAAAAATGCAATTTGAGTAGTTTTGCGTAGTCAAAAATTATTATTATTCAAAAATTTACATTTATCTTTGTAACAACTGAACCAATTGTCATTAAGAATTCTTATATATTTAAAATGATTGTTTAATTTTAAAACAAAATTTTCATGAAAAAACTTTTATTTTTAAGCTGTTGGTTGTCGGCACTAACTGTAAGTGCGCAACCTTATATCCATTGCTTAGACGATGGTATGATGAAGTGGTCTTTCCTCGATTATCATATAGACGATGCCGGACTTATATCAACCGAAATAATAGCTTTTGGGGATACGGTGATTAATGATCTTTCTTATAAGAAAATGTATGTCACTACGTTTGACTATTTTAAGGCGGAAGAAAGCAACCTGTTTTGGAAAAACTGGGTTCCGGATTTAGATTTACAATCTCCATGGGAAAGTCTTTCTTGGAAAAATATATTTATTCGAGAAAGTGATGATGCCTCTAAACTGTATATTTACGATGGAAACCGGCAGGAAGAGTACATGATATCGGATATGGACTTACAAGAAGGAGATATAGTGTCTTCTTATATAGGAAAATACGATGATCTTGTCGTAGATTCAGTTTATTGGAAAGACAATAAGAAACATGTTCGATTCAATTACAATCCGATTTATCTGGAAGCTTTAACTTTTATTGAAGGAGCTGGGCCTAATGTATGGTTAATTTACCCATACAGTTATGAAGGTACTTTGAACTGTTTTCAAAATCAGTCTGTTTTTTATAAAAAAACCTATTTTTGGTGGGGAGGCGATTGTCCTTGCGGTTATGTTTCGCCTTTGGGTGGAATTAATCCGATAAAGCAGGAGCAGGATTACCGGTTATTCATTCAAAAAGATCATCTGGAAATTCA
>JAISKG010000216.1 GCA_031261015.1 Dysgonamonadaceae bacterium
TTCTTATTGGGTTTTTTTGTTTGCGGTGGGTTGGGGGGGTGGGGGTGGGGGGGCCCCCCCCCCCCCCAACTCCCTCCCATTATTACCCCTTGACTATGAACGCCTGTCATTTCCTATCACCGAAATCATAGACCATAGAGGATCGTAATATAACGTCAGTTCGACCTAAAAAACGGCTAAAAAATTTGCAAAATAACGGGATATTGTGTAGCTTTAAAGTGCTAATTATAAATAATTTACACAATAATCCCGTTAAATTATGGATACAAATATAGTAGAAATTTATTACATTATCGACGAGTTCTGCAATAATTTTGATAAACTTACGGAGAGGTACCGCAACAATTGCCGGTCGTATTTTCCAAAAACCGTGTCTGCCACATCAAGCGCGAACACAGCCACAAAGTGTTCAAAGGTATGGGCTACCAAAGGAAAATCTACCGTCGGCTGGTTCTTTGGGTTCAAACTGCATTTGGTAGTAAACGACAAGGGAGAAATCATTCAATTTCAGCTTTCTCAAGCTAACTTCGATGATCGAGAGCCCTTGAAAAACAGACCAACGTAGTGGAAAAGTAGCTATTGCTTTTTCTGAAGAAGTATTGATTACGATCATTTGATCGCAGGAAACAGTACCTTCCAACTCTGAAAATGTCAACGTAGTTATTACCCCAGCCTTAGTTTCGACCCATTCAGTCCCTCTTAATATTATATAATCTACGTCAATAAGATACTTACCGTTTTGCCCGGGAAAAAACTCTCAGCGGCAGTTTTTTCCCGGTGTCGTCCGGTAAGAATAGTTCGCCGCATTCTAATTGTAAAGCGCTTGAGAAATAATCGTTGAGTAAATTTTCGGCGATAAGCGCAGAAAATCCCATAGAATATAAATTGAGTACGCAAAACGCTTGCTTTTCGGCAAGGATTTGGCTGCAAGCGTCCACCAATTCGGCGATTTTATCTTCCAAAATCCATTTTTCGCCGTCGGGGCCGCGGCCGTAAGCCGGCGGATCGAGGATAATTCCTTGATATATTTTGCCCCGTTTGGCTTCGCGTTTCACAAACTTCAACGCATCTTCGCAAACCCAGCGGATGTTTTGCAAGCCGGAAGCATCCTGGTTTTCGTGCGCCCAATGGAGAACTTGCTTCACCGAATCGACGTGTGTAACGTCGGCGCCGGCAGCCTTGGCCGCTAGCGAAGCTCCACCGGTGTAAGCAAACAAATTCAATATTTTAGGCGAATCATTGCCGATTTCGCAGATGGTATCGTAAATGAAATTCCAATTTTCGGCCTGTTCGGGAAAAATACCCACGTGTTTGAAAGCCGTCAGTCCCAGCCGGAAGCGGAGATTCATTGTCTTGTAATGATACGAAATGAACCACTGTTGCGGCATGGAAGGCCTCAAGATCCACTCGCCTTTTTCGTTACCGTCGGCGACCGAAGTTCCTTTATTTTTCTTGAACCAAGCATCGGTTTGCTGTTCCCAAGCCGAATCGGGCAAAGATTTCCGCCACACGGCTTGTGGCTCGGGGCGGCGCAAAACGTATTTTCCGAAACGCTCGAGTTTTTCGTAATCGCCGGAGTCGATGAGGCGGTAGTGGGGCCAGTGAGTGGGGGAAAGGAGTTTCATGTTGTGCGAATGAGCGATTCGGTTTAGATGGTACAAAGATATATTTAATTTTTTATTTATTGATTCTTCCATGCAAAATAATCAAAAATTTCCGTACCTTTACCCCTTCAAAAACACTACGATTATGTCAAAAGTTTATTTTACCGATATGCGCGCCAAACCCGGCCGCAATTTGTTGGACAAGCTGGAGTTGCTTGTTAAAAAAGCGGGAATCGAACAGATTGATTTCAAGGATAAGTTTACGGCCGTGAAAATCCATTTCGGCGAGCCGGGCAATCTGGCCTACATCCGCGCCAATTATGCGGCTCGCTTGGTTAAGTTTCTGTTATCCAAGCAGGCAAAACCTTTCCTGACCGATTCGAATACCTTGTATCTGGGACGCCGCTCGAATGCAATCGACCACATCCAAAGCGCGTTTGAAAACGGATTTAATCCGATTGTTGTAGATTGTCCGGTCATTATTGCCGATGGTTTGAAAGCCATTGATTATCTGGAAATACCTATTGATTTGAAATATTGTAAAACGGCTAAAATCGGTTCGGCGATTGCACAAGCCGACGTAATCGTTTCGATGAATCATTTCAAAGGACACGAACAGGCGGGATTTGGCGGCGCTTTGAAAAATTTGGGCATGGGTTCAGCTTCGCGAACGGGCAAATTGGAATTGCATTCGTCGTCGCAACCCGTTGTCGATCAATCGTTATGTACTTCGTGTGGACAATGCGTGAAATACTGCGCTTCGGATGCGATTCATTTGGATGAAAATAAAAAAGCAAAGATTGATTATGTAAAATGCGTCGGTTGCGGGCAATGCGTGGCCGTTTGCCAATTCGATGCCGCCCAGCCGGTTTGGGACAATTCGTCCGATATTATGAATTTCAAGATTGCGGAGTATGCGACGGCAGTTGTAAAAAACAAGCCGCATTTTCACATTAATTTTATTATGGATGTGTCGCCGAATTGCGATTGCTGGAATTGCAACGATGCTGCCATTGTGCCGAATATTGGAATTGCCGCTTCTTTCGACCCCGTGGCTTTGGATAAAGCCTGCGCCGATATGGTGACTCATGCCGGAGCAAATTTAAATACGGTGCTGGACGTAAAACAATATGGCGAATTGCAAGATGTGGATAAATTCGCGATGATTCATCCCAATACGCAATGGCTGGCCGGATTGCAGTACGCGGAAGAAATCGGCTTGGGCAATTTGGATTACGAATTGCTAACTATCCAATAAACACAGCATGAAGCAAGGAAGAATCGCGGCCTTCGACATGCTGAAAGGCGTCGGCATTATTCTGGTAATTGTCGGGCACAATGTACCGCTCAGTTCCTTGCTGTACAAATTTATTTTTTCGTTTCACATGCCGCTATTTTTTCTGGTCAGCGGCTATTTCTTTCGTCCTCAACCGGTAGTTCCGTTTTTGAAGAAAGATTTTAAACAATTGATTGTTCCGTATCTATTTGTGTGCGCTATAATCATGATTTCCGCATTGGTGGAAGACACTGTGCGCCATACTTGGTTTCAACGGACGATTTACCGCGGCGTAGCTTGCTTTTGGGGCAGCGGCTCGGAAAAGCCGGTGTTGGGCGGCGCGTATCCAGCCATTGGCGCGGTTTGGTTTTTGCTGGCCTTGTTTTGGTGCCGGGCTTTTTTCAATTATTTCTATTCGAATAAAGAAAAAAATAATGCCATCATGTTGGCCGTAGCAATCGGAGCTATTTTGGTAGCCAAGTATATCGCTTTGCCTTTCAGTATTCTGCAAGGATTGTCGGCGATTGTTTTTTATTATATTGGTTATTTGGTTCGTAAATATCAATTATTGGAGAAAAAAGTGTCGGTTTATCTGTCAATCTTGATGGCCGGCGTGTGGATTTTCTGTATTTTGTTCAGTCATTGTTGGATGGAAAGTCTTCGTTATCGATACTTTCCGCTGGATGTACTGAGCGCGGTTTCGGGTACGTGGTTTATCTACCGGTTTTGCCGGTTGGGCGAGGCAATCGCCCAACCCTTAGTACAACGTTGTACTAAAATTTTGGTCATTTTCGGGCAATTATCCTTAGTTGTGCTTTGTTTTCACGTGATTGAAATGTTTTTGATTCCTTGGCGGCCATGGATTAACGATTTATTTTCGATGATGAATATAACCTTACATCCGTATTTATCCAAAACTTTAGTTATTCTTTGCCGGTTGGCTTGGGCGGGCGCAGCGGTCGTATTGGTTCCGAAAGTCGCCATTTTCCGCCGAATATTTTCCATCAAAGCCGATTATTGATTACTTTTGTAGCTTCATAGAATTTTTACAGACAAATAGAAACATCATGGAATACAATTTTAACGAAATTGAGAAGAAATGGCAGGCCTGCTGGAAAGAGCAGCGTACCTATCAAGTAACTGAAAATCAAGAGAAACCGAAATATTATGTATTGGATATGTTTCCCTATCCATCGGGCGCGGGTTTGCATGTCGGACATCCGCTCGGTTACATTGCCTCCGATATTTTTGCGCGTTACAAACGACTGAAGGGATTCAATGTGCTGCATCCGATGGGTTACGACGCTTATGGGCTTCCGGCCGAGCAATATGCTATTCAAACCGGTCAGCATCCGGCAATTACAACCGATAAAAATATCAATCGCTACCGTGAACAATTGGATAAAATCGGTTTCAGTTTCGATTGGAACCGGGAAGTTCGCACCTGCGATCCGGATTATTACAAATGGACACAGTGGGCTTTTATTCAGATGTTTCACTCGTATTATTATTACGATGCCCAACAAGCGCGGCCAATTGCCGAATTGATCGAAGTATTTGAACAACAAGGAACTAAAGATTTGAATATCGCCTGCACCGAGCCACTCATTTTCACCGCCGGCGAATGGAAATCGAAATCCGAAAAAGAACAGCAGGAAATCCTGATGAATTACCGCATCGCTTATTTGGCCGATACAATGGTGAATTGGTGCGCCGATTTGGGAACCGTTTTAGCGAACGATGAAGTGAGCGAAGGCCTTTCAGTTAGAGGAGGTTATCCCGTCGAGCAACGGAAGATGCGACAGTGGAGTCTGCGCGTTTCCGCCTACGCCCAACGCCTTTTGGACGGCTTGGAAAAAATTGATTGGACGGAATCGTTGAAGGAAACGCAGCGGAATTGGATAGGGCGAAGCGAGGGGGCGGAGATGAGGTTTGACCTCTCCCCCGACCCCTCCCCACAGGGGAGGGGGGCGACTGACACGCACTTTTCTTGGTTTAAAAATACGACTGATGCAAAAAATTGGAGGATGTTGATTTCAATTGCAAAGGAATTGCGTTTCAATCAAACTGAGGCGGAAGATACGCTTTGGCAAGTAATTCGTGCTAACAAGATAGGTTATAAGATTAGACGACAGCATATTATTGATGGCTATATTGCTGATTTCGTCAATTTGGAGAAGCAAGTTATTATTGAGATAGATGGCGGGATTCATCTTTCAAAAGAGCAAAAGGAAAAAGATATACTCAGAACGCAAATTCTTAATGAATGTGGCTTTGATGTCATTCGTTTTACCAATGATGAAGTCTTATCAGACGCTTTTGTTGTTGCAGAAAAAATAAAAAACTATCTAAATTCCGTTCCGTCCAGAAGACATATCCCCCAAAATTGTGCTCCAACTACCCCCCTCCCCTGTGGGGAGGGGTCGGGGGAGAGGTCATTACTTATCTTTACCACTCGTCCCGATACGATTTTCGGTGTCACCTTTATGGTATTGGCGCCTGAATCAGAATATGTTTCACAAGTTGTAACTTCAAAACAAAAAGCTGAAGTTGAAGTATATCTCGAAGCTGTAAAACGCCGGACCGAGCGCGAACGCATCGCCGACCGCAAAGTAACCGGCGTATTCTCGGGTTCTTACGCTATCAATCCCATGAACGGCGCAAAAATTCCCATCTGGATTTCCGACTATGTATTAGCTGGTTACGGCACAGGCGCGATTATGGCTGTTCCCGCACACGACAGCCGCGACTACGCCTTTGCCAAGCATTTTAACTTGCCGATTATTCCGTTGATCGCAGGCGCCGATGTGAGCGAAGAAAGTTTCGATGCGAAAGATGGGATCATGATCAATTCGCCAATTGAAAATTCAAAATTGAAAATTGAAAATGGATTAGTTTTGAACGGTTTGACGGTGAAAGAGGCGATTAAAAAAGCGAAAGAATATATTGCTGAGAATAATCTCGGCAAAGTAAAAGTCAATTACCGTCTGCGCGACGCCATTTTCAGTCGCCAACGTTATTGGGGCGAGCCGTTCCCGGTTTATTACAAGGACGGAATGCCTTATACGGTGGATGAGAAGGATTTACCGATTGAATTGCCGGAGGTGGATAAGTTTTTGCCGACGGAAACGGGGGAGCCGCCGCTGGGACGGGCGAAGGATTGGACCTACAAGGCAGAAGCAGTGAGAGGATGAAATCTTAGGGACTCTTGGGACAATTTGGGAGATTAGGGACTTGTGTCCCAAGAGTCCCCCCAAAAAATAAAAAAATGAGCACCACCAACAACACTCAAAATGGCGGGATAAGAGAACGAATGACAAAGGCGAGAATTGAGAATAGGAATAAATCGCTCGGCAGAAAAAACGAATAATTTAAAATTAGAAAAATATGGGATTAGGATTTGTAATATTAATTCATTTAATCGTTCTATTTATTTTAGCGGCAATGATTTCCGGTATTTGCGGAATAATCGT
>JAISKG010000258.1 GCA_031261015.1 Dysgonamonadaceae bacterium
ATAATCGCTTTTATGTAAACCTTTACATACAACGGCATTATGCAAGGCTTCGCGGATTACCCACTCATCGTAATGCGTTACTTCTTCGGGAAACAAAGTCGTTTCATCAATCATATACCGGTATTTCGTGTTGCGGATACAGGCAAGGGCATTTTCAACGGTTAAAATGAACGGCGTATGAAAATGCTCGTATCCTTCCGGTTTGTCTTTTAACACCCAAGATATTTGTCCGATGGCTGGCGATAACAAATGACTTGATGTGTCTTTGCCAAGAAGTAAAATCGCTGTATTGGTAATTTTGCCCTCTATCGTTATTGCCGCTTTGTCCAAAAACAATTCGTCATTCCAACTATCCACATCTTTTGTCAATTTCGGATTTTTCTTTTTGAATTGTTCCCGCGCTTTCAAAATGGCATCTTTATCCAAATGCTCGAATGTCGCGTCAGGAATAATCTTTTTCGACCAATCTCTGTTTGCTGCCTGATTGCGTATTCGGTCTATTTTTTCAATATTCAGTGCAATAAGGCTTTCATTGAGGCGACCGTAATAAAATCCCTCAAAAGAAACAGGAATGCCGTGCGGCGCGGCGGGAATTTGAAACATTAGCACGCGACCTTCGGGCTTATGCAATTCGTAAATTTCTATAAATGAAACGTTTTGGGTTGTTTTGTCGCCAACTTCCTTTTTCAAACTGTCCAAATCTTTACGACTTGTACGGTAACGGCTGCCGATAATTTTATGGCTGTTATCAACCCCGAAAATCAGCCACGCACAGGATTTTCCTTTCAGGTTGGCTTCGTTGCTCAACGCCGAAAAGTATTTACCGAGTTTGCCGAAGTCGTAACCCTCTTTTGCCTCCTTAAACTCGACAATCTCGTTTTCTGCCGGAAGCAAAAGGGCATCGGTCAATATTTTGTTTAATTCCTGTTCTGACATTTTATCTGATTTTTCAGCCCGCAAAGGTATAAAATTCCAAGCGATTAAACTTATTTTTTTGATGGTTTTCTATCGCATTATTAAAGAAACTATGACAGCCGGATTCATAAAAAACGAAGACCCTGATAATATTTCAAAAAAATATTCAAAGTATATTCCTTTTTGGGGATAATCTTATGTAACTGTTATGTAACTGTTGGACTATTTTCAATAATTAAAATATTGATAATCAACAATATATTATGTGACGGTTATGTGATTCTTACAGAAATTCAATAATCGCTGTCTGTAATCCAAAACATTTTACTGCTTCTTGCCTTTGAGTTATTTGAAACAATAGAAAAACGCAGCAAACAAAAGCAGTCCGCTCATTTCTATATTGTTACCCATTTATACTTCCCTTCTATGTAAAATTGTGTTTTTTAGAGGACTGTATGCAAGTTTTGCGTACCTTTGCCGTATGAAAAAAGCCGCTCTCCATCTCATCGGGATCTTGATTTTCGCAAGTTTCGGAAAAATCAACGCCCAAACCGACGCTTTTCGCGAAAGCATTCCGCCATTTTTGGTGGAATCGGGCGATACGATCAAAACGGTGGCGCTGCGCGATATTTTCATTTATCCGCCGGAATCGTTCAAATATTCCGACGATGAAAAAAAGTACCAGAAGTTGGTGCGCGACGTGAAAAAAACCTTGCCTTACGCCAAGATGATCTACGGTACTTTGATGGAAACTTACGAATATGTCCAGACTTTACCGGACGACGGCACACGGGAAAAACACCTCAAACGGATGGAAAAAGAGTTGTTTAACGAATACAAACCCGTACTGAAAAAACTCACGCTTTCGCGAGGTAAATTGTTGATTAAGTTGGTTGACAGAGAGTGTAACCAAACGTCTTACGATCTGTTGAAAGCATTTTTAGGTCCTTTCCGCGCAGGATTTTGGAATATTTTTGCTGGCGCATTCGGCGCGAGCCTGAAAACGACTTGGGATCCCGAAGGCGCCGATGCTGCCGCCGAGCGCGTGGTCGAACTCGTCGAAATGGGCTTATTGTAGCGCGTTGAAAAAATGCCAAAGAATAATACCGGCTGTTACAGAAACATTTAAAGAATGCTTTGTGCCGAATTGCGGAATTTCGATGCAGCAATCGCACAAATCCATCGCTTCCTGATCGACTCCGTGAACTTCATTGCCCAAAATCACCGCGTATTTTTTCTTTTCCAACTGCAATTCATTCAGTGCCATACTTCCTTCGGCCTGCTCAATGGCCGCCAGATAATAGCCGTTTTCTTTCAGCGTTTGAAGGGCTTCGCGAGTGGTTGGAAAATAACGCCATTCTACCGTATATTCTGCTCCCAGAGCGGTTTTGTGAATTTCGACATGAGGTGGCGCGGCGGTGATTCCGCAAAGATAAATCGCTTCGATCAAAAAAGCGTCGGCCGTGCGGAAAACGGAACCGACATTATGCAAACTCCGTACGTTATCCAATACCACAACTAACGGAATTTTAGCTGTTTGGCGAAATTCATCCGGATTTAAGCGGTTTAGTTCGGTAATTTTCAGTTTTCTCACGGAAGAATCGGTTTAACTTTTCGATTGGAATGCAAGCGCATACAATTTCATTTGTTTTAACATGGCAACCAAGCCGTTGGATCGAGTGGGAGAGAGGTGTTCTTTCAATCCGATTTTCTCGATAAAATACAGGTCGGCCGATAAAATTTCTTCCGGAGTATGATTGGACAAAACTTTAATCAGCAGAGCTATAATGCCTTTCACGATCACAGCATCGCTATCGCCGTAAAAGATGATTTTGCCGTCTTCGTAATCGGCTTGCAGCCATACGCGACTTTGGCAGCCTTCAATCAGGTTGTTAGCAGTTTTGTAACGGATGTCAAGCGGCGGCAATTCGTTTCCCAATTCGATCAGTAGGGAATATTTGTCCATCCAATCGTCGAATGCAGAAAATTCTTCGATGATTTCGTCTTGTATTTGATTGATCGTCTTCATTATTTGAATTATTTTTCGCGATAAATCACTTGCAGAAGCGTTTGTCCCACAGCCTTTAATGTTTCGGCGCCAACAGCGTCCAGATTGTCGCTCATGGTGTGCCAATACGCGCCGAAACCGGTTTCTGTTGTAGGATCATATTGAATAATATCGATGCACGGAATCCGGCGGATTTCGTTCACTGGAATATGGTCGTCCTGCACATAACCGCCTTCTTTATTAATGAAATAACTTCCGTAACCGGCTGCCTGCGCGGCTTCCCAAACTTTATCCACCACATTTTTAGCATAATACATCGAAGTTTTTTCCTTGTAAAATTGCGCGTTTGTGGCGCTGGCCATATCCATTAAAATACCGTATCTTGCTTGATAATTAGCTACATGCGGATTTTTTGCCCAATATTCCGAACCCAAGCACCAGCCGTCGCTTGCATGATGATCGAATGTCGGCGCACCCCAATCTTCTGCATCGAAAAAGATCAGATCAATTCCGATAAGTGGCTGTTGCTGTTGTATTTGCCGTGCAATCTCCAGCAAAATGCCACACGCGCCCGCGCTATCGTTAGCTCCGTCGATCGGCGTATGGTGATAGGCTTCGTTCGGATCGTGATCGGCAAACGGCCGCGAATCCCAATGCGCACACAACAGGACACGATTTTTATTCTCCGGTTGAAACGAGCCGATGATATTTTTGGCAGGCAAGGCCACGTTATTGTAAGTATAAAGAATAGCACCCTGCTCGATGACTTTCGCTCCGAAGCGGCGTAATTCTTCGGCGATGTAAGCTCCGCAATTTCGATGCGCTTCGGTATTCGGCACACGTGGCCCGAAAAAGAGTTGATTTGCCGTAAATTGGTAAGCGCTATCCGCGTTGAAAACAGGAATTTGCACTTCTTTGTTTTCAACAGCTTTTCCGTCCATCGAAGACGACTTCGGCCGGCAAGCAAATGATCCGCTTATCATACCCAGAGTCAAAAAGATAACAGTGATTTTTCGTACCATAATCAAGTTGAAATAAAAAGTGATTGCTGCGGACTTAATTTCGTCCGCAGCAGTTTTTGTATTTTTTGCCGCTTCCGCAAGGGCAAGGATCGTTGCGGCCGACGGTTTTTTCGGTGCGGATCGGCGCGGTGCGTTGTTGCTCGCGAGTATCGCGGCCGGCCACTTCGCCTTGCAATCTTCGTTTTTCGGCAATCTCGTCTTTTTGAGTTCGGTATTTGCTGAAATCGGTTTTCTTTTCGATAGCGGCTTGGCGCACTTGCTCGGGTTCCTGAACGGGAATTTGTCCGCGCATCAGCACCGACACGGTTTTCCGGTTCATTTCGTCCACCATTCCTTTGAACAAATCGAACGATTCGAGCTTGTAAATCAACAAAGGATCTTTGTTTTCGTAGCTGGCGTTTTGTACCGAGTGTCGCAATTCGTCCATCTCGCGCAAATGCTCTTTCCACGCTTCGTCGATGGAGTGCAACAGGATGGATTTTTCAAAGGCTTTCACAATTTCCTTGGATTCGGACTGATAAGCCTCTTTCAAGTTCGCGACGATGTTGTAAAGTTTTTTCCCGTCGGTAACCGGAATGACAATATTTTCGTAGCGATCACCTTGTTCCTCGTAAACGCGCTTGATCACCGGTTGAGCCACTTGCGCCATCCGTTCCGTTTTCCGTTTGAAACTTTCCAAAGAAGCGTTGTAAATTTTATCGGTTAATTCGCTTTGTTTCATCCCTTTCCATTCATCTTCGGAAATTGAAATCTGTAAGCCCATCACTTTCAGCAATTCGAGCTTCAGACTTTCATAGTCGTTGGCCTGATAGAATTGATCCACGATTGCCGACGAAGTGTCGTACAACATATTAACAACGTCTAATCCAATGCGTTCGCCCATCAAGGCGTGGCGGCGGCGCGTGTAAACGACTTCACGTTGTGAGTTCATCACATCATCGTATTCCAGCAAGCGTTTGCGGATGCCGAAGTTGTTTTCTTCGACTTTCTTTTGCGCGCGTTCAACGGATTTATTTAACATGCTGTGTTCCAACATTTCTCCTTCTTTGAATCCCATTCGATCCATCATTCCGGCGATTCGTTCGGAAGCAAACAAACGCATCAATTCATCTTCCAGAGAAACGAAAAATACCGACGATCCGGGGTCGCCCTGACGTCCGGCTCTACCACGTAACTGTCTGTCCACACGGCGAGAATCGTGACGCTCGGTACCGACGATCGCCAAACCGCCGGCTTCTTTGACTTCCTGTGCGAGCTTGATGTCGGTACCACGACCGGCCATATTGGTTGCGATCGTCACGGTTCCGCTTTGTCCGGCGAGGGCGACGATTTCGGCTTCTTTTTGGTGCAGCTTGGCATTCAAGACATTATGCGCAATTTTCCGCATGGTCAACATCCGGCTCAACAATTCGGAAATTTCGACGGAAGTGGTACCAACCAAAACCGGCCGTCCCTGGTCGCGCAGTTTCACGATTTCGTCGATGACGGCAGCGTATTTTTCACGAGCGGTCTTATAGATCCGGTCGTTCATATCGTTGCGGGAGATCGGGCGATTGGTCGGGATAACGACCACATCCAATTTATAAATATCCCAAAATTCGCCGGCTTCCGTTTCGGCCGTTCCGGTCATTCCTGCCAATTTGTAATACATGCGGAAATAATTTTGCAGCGTGATTGTCGCAAAGGTTTGAGTAGCAGCCTCGACCGTCACGCGCTCCTTCGCTTCGATGGCTTGATGCAATCCGTCGGAATAGCGGCGGCCATCCATGATACGTCCGGTTTGCTCGTCCACGATCATGACTTTGTTGTCGATCACCACGTATTCGTCGTCTTTTTCAAACAAGCAGTAAGCCTTCAATAATTGATTGATCGTGTGGACACGTTCGGATTTAACGGCGTAATTCTGAATCAATTCGTCTTTCAGAATTTGTTTTTCTTCGTCGGAAGCCGCTTTGTTTTCGATTTCTGCCACTTGTGCGCCGATATCCGGCAAGACGAAGAAATGCGGGTCGTCGGAATTTCCGGTCAGCAAATCTATTCCCTTGTCGGTCAATTCGATAGAGTTGTTTTTTTCATCAATCACAAAATACAAAGGATCGGTGATGATGTGCATTTCCTTGTTTTGTTGCTGCATGTAGAACTCTTCCGTTTTCAGCATGTTGGCTTTCACGCCCGGTTCGCTCAGGAATTTGATCAAGGCTTTATTTTTCGGCATTCCCTTAAAAGAACGGAACAACAAAATGAAGCCTTCTTTTTGTTCATCGGAATTGGACGAGCCGATTTTTTGCCGTGCTTCGGTCAACAGCTTGTTGGTAAAGGCTTTTTGCACGCTTACCAAATGTTCCACGCGTGTGCGGTATTCCTCGTATAGTTGGTCTTCGCCTTTGGGCACAGGGCCGGAAATAATCAAAGGAGTACGTGCGTCGTCGATCAACACGGAGTCCACCTCATCCACAATCGCGTAGTTATGTTTGCGCTGCACAAGATCTTTCGGGCTGATCGCCATGTTGTCGCGCAGGTAGTCGAAACCAAATTCGTTGTTGGTCCCGAATGTAATATCGGCTTCGTAAGCTTTCCTCCGTTCATCGGAATTGGGGCGGTGCCTGTCGATGCAATCAACTGATAATCCGTGAAACATGTATAAAGGTCCCATCCATTCCGAGTCGCGTTTCGCCAAATAATCGTTGACGGTGACGACGTGCACGCCACGATGGGTCATCGCATTCAAGAACACAGGTAAGGTGGCGACTAAGGTTTTTCCTTCTCCCGTAGCCATTTCCGCGATGTATCCCTTCACTTTTTTACTCAATTTGAAATCTTCCGAATCTTTGTCGTATTTTTTCGGATTGAAATTGTGAAGTACCACGCCGCCAAACAATTGCACGTCGTAATGCACCATGTCCCAAGTGATTTCGTTTCCGCCGGCAATCCAATGATTTTGATAAATTGCCTGATCGCCTTCGATGCGGACAAAATCGTGCGAAACCGCTAATTTCCGGTCG
>JAISKG010000095.1 GCA_031261015.1 Dysgonamonadaceae bacterium
AAGGTTGCCCGTAAAGCCAGAGCAGGATAAAGCCGCCGGCAAATGCAACGAATACTCCAGAAAAGTGTATCAGCGAGGCGGTTACGGTGCGAAATCGAAAATAGAGCACCAGCAAAATGGCCAGCAGGCAAAGCGGAATAACAATCGTCAAACGTTTGGCAGCGCGTTGCTGTTGTTCGTAATTGCCTGCAAATTTGTAGGAAACGCCGTCGGGTAAGCGGATTTCGCCCGAAGCGATTTTGGCTTTCAGCAGTTGGCCGGCTTCATTCACCACATCGACTTCGGCTTTGCCCGCCTGTTTGTCGAAAATCACATAGCCGGTCAAAAAAGTATTTTCACTCTGAATCATCTGTGCGCCTTTGGTGTATTCAATTTCGGCTACTTCGCCGAGAGGGATTTGCGCACCGGTGGCAGTCGGGATAATGATACGTGATAGAGCTTCGGGATCGTCGCGCAATTCGCGCGGGTAACGCAGGCGCACCGGAAAACGTTCGCGACCTTCAACGGTAGTTGTGAGCGGCATCCCACCTACCGCTGCGCCGATCACTTCTTGCAAATCGGCAATTGTGATGCCGTAACGCGCCATATTTATACGATTCAATTTGATTTCGATGTAAGGCGCACCAACAGCCCGGTCGTAAAATACGGTTGATGGCAAAACGGACGGCACGTTTTTCAATGCTGTTTCGAGCAATTTGCCTGCTTGTTCAATGCTTTCCAAATTTGGTCCCGAAATTTTCAAGCCCATCGGCGCGCGCATGCCGGTGGAAAGCATCACCAAACGCGCCTCAATAGGTTGTAATTTGGGCGCAGAAGTTAGTCCGGGCAAATGCGATACGTTCACAATTTCCTGCCAAATATCGTCTTTCGTGCGGATATGATCGCGCCATTGACGCACGCGCCCGCTATCGGTTTCGACGTATTCGGGTTTGATAATAATCGTATTTTCAAACATTTGCGCAGGCGCAGGATCAAGTGCGGAATTGACGCGTCCCCATTTGCCGACGGTAACTTCCACTTCGGGAATAGCGCTAATGCGTTTGTCCACGGTTTCAATGAGTTGTAAGTTTTGTTCGACGCCTGTGTGCGGCATGCTCGTGGGCATCAGCAAAAACGAACCTTCGTCGAGCGAGGGCATAAATTCTTCGCCCATGCCGCGCCAGATCCATGCGCCGAAAACCAAGGTAAGAATCGGTATCAACATGAATTTCCAGCGGTTGGCGAGGCACCAACGCAGGATTTTTTCGTAGAAAATAACTAATGACCAGAGGATGGCAAGGATAATTCCGATTGCTAAAATAACAAATATAAAATTTAGCGGGAGGCCTGCGCTTTGGCCTACGGGACGCCATTCGATAGTAAGATAAATAATAGCGATTGCCAGGATGGCAAAGGTAGCTATTATACGGTTTTTTGAGGAGTTTAAAGTCCTTAAAAACTTTAATGATCTTAAAGGCTTTGGCCACCGAATAGATAAAATATAATACGTAATCGTTGGCAAAAGCGCAAAGCCAAGCATAAACGCCGAAAGCAGCGCAAACGTTTTGGTATAGGCCAGCGGCTTAAATAATTTGCCTTCCTGCGCTTGCATGGCAAAGACCGGTAAAAAACTGATAATGGTGGTCAGCATCGCGGTGCTTAATGCGCCGGAAACTTCTTTGGTACTATTGTAGATCAATTCTGTAGAGACGCGGCATGCCACGTTTCTACTCTCGTGCATTTTCCGCAAAATATTTTCCACAATCACCACGCCGACATCCACCATCACGCCGATTGCAATGGCAATGCCCGACAGTGCAACAATATTCGCATCAATACCGGTACATTTCATGATAATAAATGTCGCGAGAACAGCTATCGGCAGCAAACTGGAAATAATTGCCGAAGCTCGTAGATTGAAAATCAACACGATCACCACAATAATACAAATCAAGATTTCGTGCGCCAGCGCCATTTCAAGCGTCCCAATAGTTTCTCGAATCAATCCCGAACGATCGTAAAACGGTACCACCGTCACTTTCGACACCGTTCCGTCCGGCAATATTTTCTGCGGCATCCCGGCAGACATTTCGTCGATTTTCGTTTTCACATGATTGATTACTTCCATCGGATTGGACCCATAGCGGGCAACGACCACGCCGCCGACCGCTTCCACTCCTTCTTTATCCAATCCGCCGCGCCGCGTGGCCGGCCCGATAGTGACCACTGCCACATCTTTGATTCGCACGGGCACATCCCCGCGTACTGCAACGACCGATTCTTCCAGATCGGACACATTTTTAATATAACCCAGTCCGCGAACCAGATATTCCACTTTATTTAATTCGATCGTTTCGGCTCCGATGTCGAGATTGCTTTTCTGAACTGCACTCATCACATCCATGATCGAAACTTTGTAGGCGCGCATGGCATCGGGATTAATTTCGACTTGATATTCCTTCACAAAACCGCCGATGGAAGCCACTTCGCTCACACCCGAAGCCGCCGAAAGCGAATATTTCACATAAAAATCCTGAATAGTGCGCAATTCGTCGGGATCCCAGCCGCCGGTGGGTTTGCCGGTTTCGGGATTACGCCCTTCGAGCGTGTACCAGAAGACTTGGCCGAGAGCCGTTGCATCGGGGCCTAAGGCAGGCTGAACGCCGGTGGGCAACATTCCAGCCGGCAGCGAGTTGAGTTTTTCCAAAATACGCGAGCGACTCCAATAAAATTCCACATTATCGTCGAAAATTACATAGATAAACGACATACCGAACATTGACGTGCTGCGGATGGTTTTCACGCCTGCGATGCCAAGCAGCGAAGTCGTAAGCGGATAAGTGATTTGCTCCTGAATGTCTTTCGGCGAACGCCCCATCCATTCGGTGGCGACAATCTGCTGGTTTTCTCCAATATCGGGGATTGCATCGACCGGAACAGGATCGTGCGGAATGAATCCGCTGTGCCAGTCGAACGGGGCGACGGCGATTCCCCAAACTACAATCACAGCCAATAATACGATTGCAATAAGCCTGTTTTCAAGGAAATACTTGATGATTTTATTTAGCATGACGAATTGATTTTTAGATGATTAATTTCGGAATATTACAAATATTGCATTGTAGAAACGTTGCACGCAAAGTTTCTATACAATATCATCCATAAAAATCAAATTCGGAAAATACAAATGAAAGCCTGCCGGTTGATGCCGGATTTGGCCCAACCGCCGGGTGGTATAAAGATACGTTGAAAAATATTCATCGGCGGATTATTCCATTCCAATACCGGCGCGAACAGATAAATTATTGAATGAAAATTCTTATGGTTTTCAATTGTAACATTCTGTGTTGTAGTAAAATCATCCGTTCCGATTTCCAAATAATGGTTGGAACAGCAAGTTTTATCCTGGATGCTGTTTCCGTTATCGTGAGCGGCTTGACGTTTTGTTCTTTCACAACAGGAAACGGTTTCGGAACCGGCGATTTCGATGGAACGGAAAGTTTTGCCGCAGTAATGAAAAGCCAGCGTTGCGTGCGGGGAAGCGAGCAGCGTAACGATTAGTAGGAGGAGGCTTAGGGCTTTTTTCATTACAAACTTGATAAATTGAAATTATAATTATCGTTTATTAAATACAAAGGTAATAAAATTCATTTTTCAATCCGCTGAAAAACAAAAATTTGTATGCAAGAGCAAAGGTAGTAATTTATTTTGAAATATCGCAACACGGTCGGTATAATAGTGCTTGTGTCTTCTTCCGGATGAAGCGTTTCAAGTCCCGATAATTTGCGGATAAACGTTTAATTTATTCTTTTAATCATTTACAATTTTTTACATTAGGTGATACATCTCCTGCAATATCTTCCTTATCTTTTGATCATACGAAGGATCTACCGCCCACTTTCCTTTTAAATCACTTAACATCGGCGCACTCCCTCTCTTTACCAGATGAAAGCGTGGATCGACCTTTTCGTTATTGAGAAATTCTTCGCTGGCGTATGCCTTCAAATGCTGAATATGTGCGCGTATGCCTGTTCGCTCGTCATCAAAAGTAAATCCGGGATGTTCGGAGTCAGTTGCGCCTAAGCCACAGAAATTGTTTTGGAAAGCCTTGACTATGCCCCTAAATTCCAGCCAGCCGGTTTCCTGAATCATTTGTGCGTAAGCGATGTCGGAATTAACTCCTTCTGCTTGCGCTTCTTCAATGTAGATCTGCGCCAAACGCTCCGCCCATAGCGCTTGAGCTTTGTTTTTCTTTTTGAAAGACGCTACTAATTGTTGCGCATTCAAAACGCCTTCGCTCATTATTTGTTCGTTAACCTCTTGTGCAAAAACGGAAGCACAAAATACCAATAATAGAAAAATCAGAGATAATCTTTGAAGTGTTTTCATAAGTAATTTTTATTAAAAGGTGAATTATATTGGCAAAATTACATTATTTTGTGTAATATCAAAATTTATAATAGGAAATATCAATTTTAAGTATAAAAAAGACATTATTTTTCAGGAGCATAATGATTGCTTATTTCCAAGGGCGATTATTTTCTCAAAAAAAATCGCTAACTTGCACCGTTTTTCATAAATAGCAATGTTGAACGGGAAAAAAATTGTCTTGGGGATTACGGGGAGTATCGCGGCTTACAAAGCGGCGTATCTGTGTCGTGCGCTGATTAAGAAAGGGGCTGACGTACAGGTAGTTATTACTCCTGCCGGGAAAGAATTTATTACGCCGGTCACTTTATCGGCGTTGACGCACAAACCGGTTGTCAGCGAGTTTTTTACAGCAAATGACGGGACGTGGCACAGTCACGTTGATCTGGGTTTGTGGGCGGATGCGATGCTGATCGCTCCAGCTACGGCGGCCACTATCGGCAAAATGGCTCATGGAATCGCTGATAATATGTTGATTACCACTTATTTATCTATGAAGGCTCCGGTGTTTGTCGCTCCGGCGATGGATTTGGATATGTATGCGCATCCATCCACGCAACACAATCTGGAATTGTTGAAATCTTACGGAAATCACATTATCGAATCGGCCAGCGGATTCTTAGCGAGCCAATTAGAAGGCAAAGGCCGGATGGAAGAACCGGATACGATCGTAGAAATTCTCGAACGGTTTTTTGCCGCACAACAGCAGTTGGCAAAAAAAAAAATAATCATAACCGCCGGGCCGACGTATGAAAAACTCGATCCTGTACGTTATATAAGTAATTATTCGTCCGGGAAAATGGGTTTTGCATTGGCTGAAGCTTGCGCCGAGCGTGGCGCGGAAGTGATTTTAATCAGCGGTCCTGTGCAACAAAAGATTCATCATCCGAATATTCAACGAATTGACGTAGAATCGGCCGACGAAATGTACCGCGAAGCCTTGCGGTTTTTCCCCGAAGCGAATGTCGGGATTTTATGCGCTGCCGTAGCGGATTACAAACCGGAACATTACGCCGGCTCGAAATTGAAACGGCAAAACGGCGAGAAAATGAATTTGTCGCTGGTTCCGAATCCCGATATTGCAGCGGCTTTGGGAAAATTGAAAAAGCCTGAACAACTGTTAGTTGGCTTTGCGTTGGAAACCGACAATGAATTTGTCAACGCGCAGGAAAAATTGAAAAAGAAGAATCTGGATTGGATCGTACTCAATTCTTTAAAAGATGAAGGTGCAGGATTCCAAGGAGATACGAATAAAATAACGATCATTGACGCGAATGGAAACCGTAAG
Source organism: Dysgonamonadaceae bacterium (assembly GCA_031261015.1). Lineage (GTDB taxonomy): Bacteria > Bacteroidota > Bacteroidia > Bacteroidales > Azobacteroidaceae > Azobacteroides. The sequence continues at coordinate 5,696 of JAISKG010000095.1, forward strand.
GATTTTTCGCTGAAATCCAAAAAAGCGGTTGCTGAAGATATTGTTGAGGTAATAAGTGAAAAATTGAATGGAGAAAATGACCATGCATAAATATAGTATATTTTTTATTTTTTGTCTGATTTTTTCGCTCGAGCTGCAAGCGCAAGATCAAGCAGCTTACGAATTTAACGCGACTGTAACCGTTAACAGCGACCGGATTCCGGGAACGAACAAAAATATTTTCACAACTTTGGAAAATTCTTTGTTTCAATTTGTTAATACGCAAGCATGGAGCCGAACCAAGTTTTCCCGCATCGAACGGATCGATTGCGCTTTTGCTTTAACGATTACCGAACAAATTTCCGACAATCGTTTCAAAGCAGAATTGTTTGTGCAATCGCGCCGGCCGGTATATAATTCGTCGTATGTTACCACGATGCTGAATTGGCGCGATACAAATGTGGAATTTGAATACATAGAAGGCGCCGCTTTGGAAATGCTGCAATCGACGATCAGCGACAATCTGGTGGCTACTGTTGCTTTCTATTGCAATCTGATTCTGGCGCTGGATTTCGATAGTTTTTCGCTGATGGGCGGCAGTGTTTTTTACCGGCA
>JAISKG010000143.1 GCA_031261015.1 Dysgonamonadaceae bacterium
TGATACGCTGTTTGTTACCGAAAAACAAATCGTAAGAAGCGGCGATCCATTAGCTTACATCGAAAATCCGGCGAAACTGGAAGACGTCTTGAAGCTGAAGCAGGATTTGGAAGCGTGGAACACGGAGAAAGGAGACAGGGAGCAGGAAGGTATCCAACCGTTCTCCTTTCTCCCTGTTCTTTCCTCCTCGCTCGGCGACTTACAACCCGCACACAATTCATTTTTAAAATCTTACGAAGATTACACCTGTTTTCTAAAAAACGATTATCACAACAAAAAAATCGCCGTAATTGAAAAGCAGATGACAACACAAAACAAGATCCTGCAAAAGGCTAAAAAGCAACTCTCTATCTCCCGCAAGCAGCTTGAAAGCGCAAGAAAAGTTTTTGCCGCAGATTCGACACTTTTCGCCAAAAACGTGATTGCCTCGCTGGAATACGAAGCCTCGAAGTCTGTTTTTCTGCAACAGCAGCAAAGTTACGAAAACGCGAAAATCAATATTGATAATCAGCAAGTTGGCATTTTACAATTGGAACAGGCAATTTTCGATTTGCAGCAGCAGCGAGTCGATCAGGAAAACGCATTAAAACTGTCATTAACATCATCTTACGATCAACTCTCAGCTCAAATCAAAATGTGGGAACAAACGTATTTACTGACCGCTTCAACCGGCGGAATCGTTTCATTGACAAAGTATTGGCAAAAGAACCAGAACATCCGCGCCGGCGAAGTTTTGGTCACGATTGTTCCAGCAGAAAAGACGAAAATCATCGGCAAAATCTACTTGCCGCCGCAGGGCGCCGGCAAAGTGAAAGTGGGTCAGGAGTGAACGTCAAGTTCGATAATTTTCCATACATGGAATACGGGATGATTCGGGTGAAAATCAACAACATATCGCTCGTTCCGCTGGACGACGGCAACGGCGCGAAATCCTATATTCTGGAAGTGGAATTTCCTGGAGAACTTGTCACGAATTATGGCAAGACGTTGACTTTCAGTCAGGAAATGACGGGAACGGCCGAGATTATTACCGAGGATTTGAGGCTGATAGATCGCTTCCTGAATCCAATCAGAGAGATAATAAAAAGATAAAAATTGAAATTGAAAAATGAATTTTCAACTTTCAACTTTCAATTCCCCAACCTTCCACTCATCAAAACCCTCGGCTCTTCCGTAAATCGCTTAAAATCAGCTGCTGCCGAATGTCCGAGATACGGAACATAAAAATGCTCCGGACGATTGCACGCATTCCGCCAAAAAAGAACCCAGCTCACCGGAAAATCTTTCACCACAGGATAAAGCGTGTGCGTAAAATACAGGCTGTCGGGAATCGACTCCATGCCCGTTTCGCCGATCGTCGGTAGTTTATTCGCCTGCTCGGCATAATCGGTAATGATTTGCAGATTCCGGCGCATTTTTTCCTGATATTGAGCCAAACTTTCGGGATTGTTACCGCCGTAAGCGTAACAGTCAAATGCCACAATGTCAACATATTCGTCGCCGGGGTAGCGTTCGAGGTATTGTTCTTCGGTCTCGACGTCGGCAGGCGAATAGGCATACAGCAAATTATGCACGTTTTTGACATCGCGCAGGTATTCTACCGTCATGATCCACAATTGTTTATACTCTTCCGGAGTACATTGCTTTGCACCCCACCAAAACCAACTGCCGGTATGCTCGTGGTACATCCGGAAAACAACCGGAAGTTCGCAGTTTCGATCGTCTTTCAAATCGAGGAAAAAATCAGCCACTTTGTCCAGCCAAGTCAAGTACTTCGCATGACTCGATCCTTTGGGCAAAATACTTTTAACTACTGTATCCTGATCGCAATCCCAAGCCGTTTTTCCGGTAGCGATGTTGTCGCCATGCCAACTGAACGTACAAATTCCGCCGCGAGCGTAAATCTCCTTGACATAACGTTTCATATCGGAAAAATAAATGGAGTCCAAATTATATTCGGCTCCTAACTCGATGTGTCCCAGCTCCCAACCGGTGACGGCCGGATAATCGCCCGTCACGTCTTTCACGTCGGAACGGTCGGCTTCGCGATACCAGTCGTGGCCGTAAGCCAAATCATCTTGATGGCCGACCATGATTCCTTCGGCCGTTAATACGAATAAGCGATTATATAAATCGACAGTTTCCTGTGTGGCTTGTTTATCAACCGGCATCCGCTCCTGACAGGCAATTAAACCTAACAAGAGGATTCCTGTAATTAAATGATACGTTTTCATTGTATGGTAAAATTAAGAGTTTCTTTGATGTCGCTTGAAGATGCGCCGATTTGGAAGTGAAAATCGCCGGGTTCTACCACGCGTTGGTTTTGCAAATTGATAAACGATAAATCGTCCAAAATCAGCCGGAAAGTCACGGTTTTCGTTTCGCCGGCTTTCAATTCGATTTTCTCAAAACGGCGCAAACGTTTAACGTCCGGAACTAACGAAGCGTACAAATCGGCGGAATACAATTGAACCACTTCCCTGCCCGACCGGTTGCCCGTATTGGTAATATCCACGGAAATAACGATTTCCTGCTTGGAATTTAAAGGTAAATTCGTCCCATTGATTTTCGGATTGGAATATTGAAACGTCGTGTAACTCAAACCATAACCAAACGGATATTCAAAATTATAATCGCCTTCGTAATTGTAAGCGACATCGGTATTCGCCTGTTCCTCGGCATATTTATGATAATACGGAATCAAGGAATTGGGAAACGCCGGATAAGTGTAAGGTAATTTGCCGGAAGGATTTATCTCGCCACCGAGCACATCTGCAATCGCCTTCGCGCCGAACATTCCGGGCAAATACGTTTGCACAATCGCATCCATATTTTTTGAAAATTTGGAAATCAAGCGCGGACGGCCTTCGGTCAGAACAAGCACGATTTTCTTGCCGGTTTTCGCCATCGCTTGCGCCAATTCGGTTTGTAAATCGCTGATATACAAATCGTCCAGATCGCCGGGCTTTTCGCAGTAGGAATTTTCGCCCAAGCATAAAATAACGTAATCTGCTTGTTGAGCCGCTTTTACAGCTTCGTCAAAACGGTCTTTGCGATCAACGAAATATTTATCTGCATCTACATAACTTACACCGGGAACATAATTTACGTTTTTCTCGCCGAATTGTTGTTGCATCGCCTCTAAAATCGTCCGGCAATCTTTTCCAAATTCATTGATTTTCTCGCCTTGCCACGAAAACGTCCAGCCACCATTTAAAGCTCTCTTGCTGACGGCATTTGGTCCCGTTACCAAAATTTTCACGCCCTTTTTCAAAGGAAGTAGATTATTCGTATTTTTCAATAAAGTAATTCCGTCGGCAGCTGCTTCGTAAGAGGCCTGTTGAAATTCTTTCGAGTTAAATTCAGGATAATCTTTGGAATACGTATTCGGAACGTCAAACAAATTCAAATCCAGTTTCAATTGGATGATGCGGGTGACAGCCTCGTCGATGCGTGCCGGTGATACTTCGCCTTCGTTGACCAATTCGGTCAGTAAGGTGCAAAACTCCTTGTAATCATAAGGAATCATCGACATGTCAATGCCTGCGTTAATACCTTGTTTGATCGCCTCTTTGATGCTCGTAACCATTTTATCGCGCGTGTACAATTTATTAATATCTTCCCAATCGGTCACGATCATCCCTTGAAAACCAAGGTCTTGACGCAACAATTTTGTGAGCAGGTCGTAACTCGCATGCACCGGCTCATTGTTGATAATTCCCGAATTGATCATCACCGTGTGCACGCCTGCGCGGATAGCCGCCTCAAACGCAGGTACATGGTACTCCAAAAGCACGTTGTAAGGAATGTAAGCCGGCGTACGGTCTTTCCCGCTAATCGGAACCGAATAACCCAGAAAATGTTTCATGCAAGCCGCTACATGATTCGGATTTCCAACCGTATTATCCTGACCTTCAAATCCTTTCACCAATTCATAACCGAAAACGGAACCTACATAAGGATCTTCTCCAAATCCCTCATACTGGCGCGGAAAGCGAGGATCCAAGCCCAAGTCGAGCACCGGCGCAAATGTCCAGGGGACATTGCTCGCCCGCGTTTCGTAGGCTGCGATTTCGCCCATCCTGCGGGCGTGAGCGGGATTCCACGAAGCCGCCAAGTTGATTTCCTGCGGAAACATTGTCGATCCGGCCGGGTAAGTCGCCCCGTGAATCTGATCCAATCCGTACAAAATGGGAATTTTCATCCGCGTTTCATTCAGAGCGATTTGCTGCATCTCGCGAATTTGCTCGTCCCACCATTGCGGCGTACGGGCGCGTGTATTCGGCGCGTTCAGAATTGAGCCGACGTGATAATCCACGATCGCTTCCCGCAATTTTTCCGGATTGACACGCAGTGTACTTGTCGGTGGCGTATCTTCGCCTTGACAAACTTCGTCGATCGCGATTTGCGCCATTTGTCCGATTTTTTCGGCCAATGTCATTTGGGCGACAATTTCTTTCGCCGTTCTTGTCTGCGCCTGCATTCCGGCAATCGTTCCGAATGCGACGGCTGTGATGATGATTGATGTCTTCATGATTTAAAATGTTCTATAATTTCCATACACATGCGCCCGTTGTGATACGGACATTTCCAGAAGCCGGCTTTGTCGTCGATGCGATTGAGGCTTCCGTCGGCTTTACGGCTCCAGTGCCATTCGCCGTTTTCTTTATCTAATAGTTGATTTTCAATGTATTGCAGAGCTTGTTCGGCATTCTCTTTATACTTTAAATTTCCCGAATTGCGGTAAGCATACAGATTGCCGACCACGCTTTCGGCTTGCACCCACCAATGGCGGTCGCGATCGGCATGATCGCCGTCTTTTTCGTAGATCATGCTGCCGTCGGTCTGTAAACCTTCGTCGGCCGCATCAGCAATTTGCAAAGACAGAGATTTTATTTTTTCCAATAACTGAGGATCATCCAAAGTTTCCGCCGCTTCAAACAAGAGCCAGGAAGCCTCTATATCATGCCCGTAGGAAACGGCTGAGGATTTCAAATTCCACTCTTCATCGAAAAATAAATCCAAATGATGCGTTTGAGAATTTACAATATGGTCGGTAAACAGACCGATCAAACGCCGCTGAGCCTGAATCAATCGTTCGTCTTTCCAAATCCGTAACAAATTGGTATAAGGCTCTAACACATGCAAATGCGTATTCATCGTTTTCTTTTCGTTGGCGTCTTTATCGCTAAGCCTCACATCTTCAATCGCTTGCCAGTCACGCGTGTAGGCTTCGAGGTAGCCGCCCAAAGCATCATCGTGGCATTTTTCCAATAAAAAGAAAAACTGTTTGGCCAATTCCAAGGCTTGCTCATTGCCGGTCGCCCGGTAAAATTCGGAAAATCCGTACAAGGCAAATCCTTGAGCATAAGTCTGTTTCTTAGTATTCACCGGCCGGCCTTGATAATCAAGTTCCCAATAAATACCGCCGTAAGTTTCGTCGATAAAATGAGCAGTGATATAATCGAAAGCGCGTTGAGCCACAGCCAGATAAACCGGATTTTTCAATAAACGGTAAGCAGCGGAAAACGTCCACAGGATGCGGGCGTTCAGCACCGAACCTTTGTTGGCTTGCGCGTGCAATTGGTTATTGCCGTCGATCCGGCCGTAAAAACCGCCGTGCTCGTGATCCTGCATTTGGTTGATCCAGAAGGGAAGAATGTTTTCTTCCAGAAGTTGTTGAAAATGTTGCATGTTTATTCTTTATCAGAGGTTGTCCGCCTTTTTTACTATTACATTATTACCTGTACTTTATAAACGCCTTCTTCTCTCACGGGAATTTTATTTCCTGTGATAATTTCTCCATTCACAGTGATTTGCGTCACGCCTTTCATTTTACCATCGGGATTGCTGACTTCAATTTCATAAGTCGCTCCGCGGAAACGGCGAGTCACTTTGAACGTTTTCCATTCGGGCGGAATACACGGATCGATCAATAAGCCGTCGTAATCGGGGCGAATACCCAAAATATATTGAGTGATAGCGAAATAATTCCATGCAGCCGTTCCCGTCAACCACGAATTTTTGGCTTCTCCGGGACGAAAAGCGTCTTTTCCGGCAATCATTTGCGCATACACATAAGGCTCTACTTTATGTAGTTCGCTTTGATTTTCGAGATAGGCGGGACAAATTTTCCGGTAATATTCCCAAGCGCGATCGCCGCGACCCTGAACAGTTTCGCCAATCATAATCCAAGGATTGTTATGGCAGAAAATGCCGGCATTTTCCTTGTAACCTTCGGGATAACTCGAAATTTCGCCGTACTCGATATGATAACGCGTGTAAGCGGGCTGATTCAAGACAATGCCGTGCTTGCAATCCAAGTGTTCCTTGACGGAATCTAAAGCCTTAGCTACCAAACCTTCATCCAAACCGATGCCGGCCATTGTGCACCAGCCGTTAGATTCGATAAAGATTTTGCCTTCTTCGTTTTCATGCGAACCGATTTTATTTCCGAAGAAATCGTAGGCGCGCAGGAACCATTCGCCGTCCCAACCGTATTTTTTCACGGCTTTTTTCATTTGATTCACGTATTTTTGGGCGCGCTTGGCTTCCTCTTTTTTGTCGATCCGCAGGCAAAGATTGGCGTATTCCTGACCATACATCACGAATAATCCGGCGATCATCAAACTTTCGGCTTGCGAGCCTTCGGTCTTATTTTCAGTCGTTTGGAAACTTTCGTCAGGATTGTTGGAAAAACAATTTAAGTTCAAACAATCATTCCAGTCGGCGCGGCCGATCAAAGGTAAACCGTGCGGGCCTAAATTATTTCCGACGTGATCAAACGAAACCGTCAAGTGATAGAGGAGCGGCATTTCCGTTCCGGACTTGTTGTCGAATGGGACCAATTCGTCGAGAATGGAGAAATCGCCGGTTTCTTTCAGATAATGGATCGTTCCGAAAATCAGCCATATCGGATCGTCGTTGAAGCCCTGCCCGATTTCGTTGTTCCCTTTTTTCGTCAGCGGCTGGTATTGATGATAGCAACCGCCGTCGGGAAATTGCGTGGAAGCAATGTCGATGATGCGTTCGCGGGCGCGTTCGGGAATCTGGTGCAAAAAGCCGACCAAATCCTGATTAGAATCGCGGAAGCCCATGCCCCGGCCGATGCCGCTTTCAAAAAAGGAAGCCGAGCGGGAGAAACAAAAAGTAATCATACATTGGTATTGATTCCAGATGTTGACCATTCGATTCAATCTATTGTCTTCCGATTCAAGAACATAAGCGCCGAGCATACGATCCCAGTAATTTTTCAATTCTTCAAACGCTTTATCCACTTTGGCTGCCGTATTGAAACGCTCCAAAGTTTCGCGCGCCGGCGTTTTATTGATTACTTTCTGAGCTTCCCATTTATTATCTTCTTCATTTTCAACATATCCCAACACAAAAATCAAATCTTTCCGTTCGCCGGGCTGCAATTCGATTTCGAGGTAATGCGAAGCGATAGGCGACCAGCCGTGCGCCACACTATTCTGCGTTTTTCCATTAACGACAGCTTGCGGTTCGTCGAAACCGTTATACAAACCTAAGAATGTATCACGATCTGTTTCAAAACCTTGTACCGGCACATTGACGGAATAATAGGCATAATGATTGCGGCGTTCGCGGTATTCGGTTTTGTGATAAATCACCGATCCGTCGATTTCCACTTCGCCCGTCGAAAGATTCCGTTGAAAATTTTCCATATCGGTTTGCGCGTTCCACAAGCACCATTCTACGAAAGAAAACAATTTGATTTTTTTGACTTCATTGCTTGTGTTTCGCAAAGTTAGCTTTTGCACTTCCGCCCAGGTTTTCAAAGGGACGAAATACAAAACTTTTGCTTCAATGCCGTTTTTCTCACCTCTGATAACAGTGTAATTCAATCCGTGGCGGCATTCATAACTGTCCAATTCCGTTTTACACGGTTTCCAGCCCGGATTCCAAATCACACCTTCATCGTTGATATAGAAATATTTACCGCCGTTGTCCATCGGCACGCCATTGTAGCGATAGCGCGTAATCCGGCGAAATTTCGCATCTTTACAAAACGAATAACCGCCGGCCGTATTGGAAATAAGGCTGAAAAAATCTTCCGTTCCTAAATAATTGATCCACGGAAACGGCGTTCGCGGATTGGTGATGACGTATTCGCGCAGTCGATCGTTAAAATGTCCGTATCTCATGATTGTCTTTTTTTAGCTAATTCTTCCGAAATTTCTTTTACTCGCTTGTCGGTCAAGGGATAAAACATCATTCCGACAAAAGCCAGCAGGCAACTGGCAGCCGGGAAAATACTGATCATCAGCCGTTCGCCGAAAACCGTATTTTGCGCTACTTCAATGCCCTGTTTCACCGCTTCTTCGTTATAACCAAACCAGCCGAGAATCAGTCCGGTAAGTCCTGCGCCCAAAGCCCAGCCCAACTTCTGGCTCATCGACGAAGACGAGAAAATCAAGCCGGTAGCGCGCCGTCCGGTCAGTAGCTCCTGATGATCGACAATATCGGCAAACATAGACCAAAGCAAAGGCAAAACATATCCGGCAAACAGGGAAATCAGGAATTGCATTCCCAGAATACAAGCTACATGATTGGGTATCATATAGAAAAATACGCTCAAAATACCTGCGCAAAGAATAGCAATCATATACGTACGTTTCTTGCCGAATTTGGCCGACAACGAAGGAGCTACCATTACGCCAATCAGGTTAGCTGCCTGACCGACAAGGAAATAAACGGTAGTCATATCCCAACCGGTAAACGCCATCCGGTAATTGATTTTGACATAATCGCGGAAATAGTAAATGGCTACGCCGTCGCGAATCGCATTGAACAGCAAAGCCGCCAGGCCGGTAGCTACCAAAATCCACCAGGGCGCATTGCGGAACAGGCGTTCCAAATCTTCTTTTACCGATACATTTTCTTCTTTATCTATTTGCTGTACACGTTCTTTCGTCCAGCTAAAACAAATTAAAAACAACACAACGCAGATAATTCCAATTGTACCTACACCCATGACCCAGCCGATCGGAGAGGTACTAACGGTAGCTTCCGCTGCATTTTGCGTTTGCGTCAGACTATCTGTATCAAACGTTTTTGCGAAAAAGTCGATTAAAGGTTGCAGCAACATAAAAGTCACAAAACTGCCGATAAAAGCAAAAGCCATCCGATAGGAAGAGAGCGTGTTGCGTTCGTTAGGATCGGCGGAAATCGCGCCCAGCAACGAAGCATACGGCACATTGATAATGGAATACACAATCATCATCAACGAATAGGTAATGTAGGCATACACCAGTTTCGCCGTTTGCCCGAAGTCCGGAGCAAAGAAGGTGATCGCACCCATCACGGCAAACGGAATGGCAAACCACAGCAAGTAAGGACGGTATTTCCCCCAGCGCGATTTTGTCCGGTCGGCCACGATGCCCACGCCTACATCAAAAAACGAATCCCACAAGCGCGCAATCAAAAACATGACGCCCGCCGCTTTAGCCGTTATTCCCAAGACATCGGTATAGAAAAACAGGGCGTACATGCCGAATATTTTCCAGAACATCGATGAAGCCGCATCGCCGAAACCGTAAGCGACTTTTTCTTTTAATGCAATTTTTTGTGTTTTCATGACGGGGGATAATTATTTTAAATTTTTATCAATCAACTTACAAAGCGTTTCTACGGAAGTCGCCGAGCGATACCCGTCGGGCGCCGTATTCAAACAATAATCCAGCAAGCGATCGACCGACGAAACCGCCACGTGCATGCGCGTATCGCTCGAAGCATAATACAGATACACTATGCCATCATCGTCGGCAATCCAGCCGTTGGCAAACAATACATTCGACACATCCCCTACCCTTTCGATGCCGTGAGGCGCCAACAGATGTCCGGCCGGCTCGGCAATCAGTTTTTCAGGATGCTCCAAATCAGTTAGATAAAGATAAAGGACGTAACGCAAGCCGGCGGCGCAAGCGCGAACTCCATGCGCCAAATGCAGCCAACCTTTCGCCGTTTTGATCGGATGAGGCCCCTCGCCATTTTTCAACTCCTTGATTGTATGGTAATAACGGAAATTGATAATTGTTTCGCCGGCCACTTCGGCTTGCGTAATGTCTTCGGCCAAAGCCCAGCCGATGCCGCCGCCGCTTCCGGCGTCGATGAAACCGTCTTGCGGGCGTGTGTAAAACGCATATTTCCCGTTGACAAATTCGGGATGTAGCACCACGTTGCGTTGCTGGCTTTGGGATTTCAGATCGGGCAGTCGTTCCCAGTTCTTCAAATCTTTGGTGCGGGCGATTCCGGCTGCTGCTACCGCCATCGAGAGTTCGCCTGCGGGTGCATTGGGATCTCGCCGTTCGGAACAGAAAATACCGTAGATCCAGCCGTCTTCATGAGCCGTCAAGCGCATGTCATAGACATTTGTATCGGGATTTTCGGTTTCGGGCATCGTTATCGGATAATCCCAAAAACGGAAATTATCCACGCCATTCGGACTTTCGGCTACCGCAAAAAACGATTTGCGATCGTTGCCTTCAACACGAACGACCATAATATACTTGCCGTTCCATTTCATCGCGCCGGAATTGAATGTTCCGTTGATTCCGAAACGTTCCATAAAATAAGGGTTCGTTTCGGGCGAAAGATCGTATCGCCAGAAAAGAGGCGTATGTGCCGCTGTCAATACCGGATTTTTGTAGCGCTCAAAAATTCCGTTGCCGGGCAAAACCGGTTCGTTTTTCAAAGCGAGCAATTGTTCGTGTTCAGCGGTTACCGCTGCCAAACGTTGTTGAAAGATGTGATTCATAAATTTTTTATTGTATTCGTTTCGTATATTCTTGAATAAGTTGGATAGTCGAATCGGTATCGAAGACCGAGTTGAGGCCCTGTTCCTCTTGCGAAGGATCGCCCACGTAATCGTCCCAAGGTTGCCAGAATGTATGGGCCGGACGGCCGAAACCGCCCCAGGTCCAGAAATTGCAGCCGGCAAGCAAACCTCTGTCTTTTGCAGAAATCACAATTTGCCGGAAAATATTTTCGTAATAACGGTCGCGCGCCGTAGTCGGATCGTCTAAACGATATAAATGGTGATCGCGCGGATAGCCAAATTCTTCGATAACCAATGGCTTGCGCAATTTATCCGCGATCATCCAATGTTGGCAAATGTATTTGTTGGTGCGAACAATCGCCGTATCGACCGATTCCGGGATTTTTTGAATGTCGATCCAGCTCCAGTTTTTCGGCCAGATATGAATGGTTAAATAGTCCACATTCGGATCCTTATGTAATTCCTCGTACAAATCCAAATCTTCTTCCGAACCCATAAAACCTTCGTTTCCGGTCGAGATCAAGTGATTGGGATCCAGGGAGCGGATCAAGGCGGTCGCTTCCCTCATCCATTGCAGGAAAGCCGGTTTGCCTTCGTTGCTGAATACGCGCGGCTCGTTGCCCACCTGCCACGACATAATCGTGGGATCGTCGATGTATTTCCGCTCCGTGTACCGATTGGTTCGCGACACGACTGCACGGATGTGATTGAGAAACAAAGTGTGGCAGCTGTCGCAACCGGCATATTGCGCCACATGTTTCACAAAGACTGGCCAGTCCAGCACACCTTTTTCGGGAACTTCGCCTTTGCCCGCCCAATTCAGGTATTGACCGTAGCCGCCGCTCCATTCCCAGCTGTTATTGAGATAAAGCACGGCATACATTTGGCGCTTCGCCATTTCCGAAAGGAGAAAATCCAACCCTTCGAAAATCGTATCGTTGTAAACGCCCGGCTCGGTTTGCAAGGTCGGCATTACTTTAACCGCTTGACCGGCAGGGCCGTCGGCGCCCACCAAAACGCGCAGGTTACGAATGCCGGCTTGCTGCATGAAATCCAGTTCTTTTTGCAGGCGGGCGCGGTCGCCGCCCTGTCCGGTGGAGGCGAGGATGGCGCCGTACCAGAAATTGGTGCCGATGAAATAGTAGGGTTGGCCGTTGAGTTCCAAGTGGCCGTTGGTTTGTCGAACGAAATCCTGCGGAGGGACGCTGTTTTTAGTGTTCGTGCAGGCTAATAAGCCGATACATAGGAAGAATGTAAATGGAAAGTGTTTCATTTTTTTTACGGATTTTGATAATGATACTGATAGGTTTCGATCGTTCGTTTTTTGGAAGGATCTGTAGTCGCATTATTTTCGTAGTAATAACTTTCTTTGAGGCGGCCGAAAGGGTCGTAATCGTAATAAGTGGTAAAGCCATAGGGATCTGTCATGCTCGCCATGCCGATTGCAGGCTTATAGGTGTAAGTAGTGACTTCGGCGTTAGTGAGTTGAGTTCGCAAGGCATTGAGTTTTGACAGGCTGGCAGAACTCAATAGGTCGCTTGCTGCGATAGCGTTAATCGTAGTTTCTCCGCCGGAAATGGTGGCGACGACATCAGCATAAGTGGCATTTTTTATTTCGGCTACGGGGTACTTGTAATTGTAGCTCCAGAGGTATGTTATAGGAATACCATCTTTACCTTTCTTCTGAATGACATTGCCTGCATCATTATAAATATATGAATTTTCTAGCATTAAATAAGAGTCAAATTGAAAATCATTACTGGATAAAGGAGTTGAAATGGCTGTTTTCTGTTCTTCAGACAGATAAATAAATCCATTATTTTTCACTTGAAATTTAAAACGCTCTCCTGTAATAACTCCTGAATTTAATACCGAAGTCTGTGTTCTTACAGGGTGACCAACCATATTTTTAGCAATCATACTATTATGAACAGGTTCTCTTAAAGCAGGACTAATATCATTAACAAATTGTGTTTTAACAGATATAGTTTGTCCTGCACTGTTAATTACAGATTTATTGATAATTTGCCCTAAATCATTATAAACAAAAGAGATTGTTTCTACGATCTTATTCTGATAGGAATTTTGTGCATAAGTCGTTTTTATAACCTGATCTAAAGGATAATCATCAACGAAAAGTTTTGAAAGATAAAAATAGGAATAGGCAAGCTTAGCGGTTGGAATATACTTTAATACCTTGTTGTAATTGTATTTATATTCTTCGGCATAAACTAATTTCTCTTGATTTGAAAAATATTTTTTAGAAATCAATTTACCTCTTTGAGTATGCCGTGAATCATACTGAGCATAAAAATTATCCACAAATGCCGGTGTTGACGATTGAATTTCAAACATCTTTTTAATCAGGGCACTATTATATTCCAAATCAGGCAACAAATTATAATCACTATAACTATAGAGTATATAACTTCCATCAGGAAAACGTTCGGCAACTTCAGAATAACCTACATGTGTTTGATCTTGGGTATAAGTGTAATTACTGTATGGAGAAAGGAATTCCTGGTCAGACGGGAGAAAAACATCGCTCCAACAACTTACATTATGCAAACTTGTTCTTTCTTCAGCATTAACTCGTCTGTAATACCTTGGAGAATGTAATAATATTCCGGAATATGCTCCGGGATCTCCGTCATAACCATAATAAAATACTCTGTAAGTGCTGTCATTTGGATTGGCAAAATCGGTTATTCGTTTTATTCTAACACCTCCGGCAATACCTCCGGGCGCCAAATAGGGATTATTATTATGTGTTAAATCCTTAGTAACTTTGTCATTAATTATATGTTCTTCATAATCATATTTAGCATATCCTCCGGAAGGATAAGTTATCTTTTTTAACATTCCGGATACAACTTTATAAAAACTGTATTCGTTAAAATAAGATTCCTGATAATTATTATTGGTAATTTCCATTGGTGGACTTGTAGTCATACCGTCGCAATAATATCCCCAAGGGTCGGAACCTTGTCCCATCAATGGATATAAATTAGACTCGTTGTAATAATCCATTTGATAAGAACCTACCCCCGATATTCCTACTGTTTTTAAAAACAAAACAGGCCTTCCGTAAGTCAGAGTGTCGAGTCCTATGGGATTTATATTACTATAGCCATAAACAAACGAACAAGTTTTCAGGAAAGAAGATGTACTTTCATCATTGATTTGTATGGATCTCAAACGGGATATTGTAGATACTTTCTCAAGATGATACTTAGATGGAGATACTGATATTGGATTTCCCGCCAAAAGAAGTTCTTCTAATCGTTCTTCATAATCAAAAGCAATAGAAGTATTATCAATAGTTATCTTTTTTATAGGCAGAACACTTGCTCTTCTATTTTCAAAACCCCAAGAAATCCCTGGAATAGAACTTTTATTAGACCTAATACCATCTTTATTCCAAGTTACTTCAGACCCATAACTTGGTCGACAACTCTCATATTCTTCCTGTTCTCCATATTCAAATGTAACCTTTCTTCCATTTGACGCTTTGATTTCGACTAAATACCATTCCATATAAGGAGCCCTAGAGTAGAAATATGGGAACTGGTCTCTGCGCCTATCATCAAGGTTAGCATAATTGCCCAAGAAGCCATCCTCTCCATTTCTTACATCAAAAATATAGGAGTATCCATCTCCCGTTGTTATTTTAAAAGCCAATTTACCATACCGGTAAGAGGAATTAGAAGAGGATGTGCGTGTAATTTCTATTTTATACTCTCCATGAGGATGATTGGTGTTAAAAACATGGATAGAGTGATTAGGGCCTAAACAAAAATTACCCTTATGATCACCAAAATTAAAAAAGAATATATCTGGAGTAGTTTCAATGTTATCTTCCCAGCAATACATACGCTGTGGATCGGGGCTAGCTTTAAACGGAAATAAACATCCGTTGTTCATTAAGGTATTATCATCCTTTTCTGCCATATTTTTTTCATGATATTGCCAATAGCCACGATCGCCATAAGTTCCCATTCCTAGTTCATCCGCTACGCCGTTAATGATTCTTGTTATCGACCCTCCACACTTCAAGTTCCATCCCAATCCGGTAGCGCCGATGGGTTGATTGATTTTGAAACCGGTTGATGCATATTCAAGCACAAGAGGTATTGTAAAGTCTTTATCCTGATAAGTATAAAGAGGAATCTTAATACGGAATTGTCCCGTATATAAATCGGAATTTTCATTTATTTTGGGAGCCATATCATTTAATATATCCAAAGGTCCCGTATATTCTTTTTCTGTTGTTTGTGCTTTGCTCACAAATATATTTCCGATTGTCAACAGTGACAAAAACAATAAAATACACACATTTTGTTTCATATAATTTTATTTTCTAATATATTACAAATAAAAAACATTTACTACAGTGGAAGACTTTGCTTTGTATAACAAACAGTTATCATTCATTTAACTTATTGATTTCAGTTTCATTAATCCTTTCTTTTAAACTTCAAATTAATTTTATTCCATATTAAAATATTTTTGTACAGATAATGGGACTATATTAGAAATAGAAGGAGCCATATTTTTTAACAATAAACCCAAATCATTTTCAGTATTAATTTGAATAATTTTATCCACTAACAATCTATTTAAAAAGACTCTCAACTCGAATTCCCTTTTTTCGTCAGGAATATTATTTTCAAGAGTTAATAATTCATTTATTCTCAAATTTTCATTTTCATCATCAGAAGCTACTCTATTATAAATATGCATCATCAAGTTGTTTAGTGGAATTCTATTTACTATGTATCCATAATTAATGTAAAAATAATTGCCAAATTGTGACTTCTGAAGATTAATAATTTTAGTAATCTCAGAACTATTGAAAACCCAATAATTACTTTTCTTTTTAAATCCTATTGGAATAAGTAGTTCGCTTATAATATTTACCAATTCTTTTTTTGTCATTGTAATATTCTTTAATAGAAATCTAAAACTGTATGCCAAGTTCCACCATATTGTTGCTGAAAAAGATTTTGATAGTTGTTCAACTGATTCCAACCCACGCTCGGCGTAGGCTCCGCCCAATGTCGGGCTAAAAACAAGCCTCTTGGCTTGTTAATCAAATAATTAATTCCTTTTTCTTCATATCTTTTCATCTTCATCTTCATCTTCTTTTTAATCTTACTGTAATTCGCTGTGTTGCAAGCGTGGACGCTTGCTTTTTGCTCGACGTAGGCAAAGCCCAATGTCATCAACTTAAGCTGAGGATGGGGAATTTCATCTATGAGCATACGGTTTATAAAATCGTAAGTTGATTGATAGATCTCTGGTACTTGCGCAGAAAGCGACAATGAACAGGATAATAATATATCTAACAAAATTTTGCTCATTTATCAAATTTATCGGCGTTTTTTTTCTAATAGTTTTCTTTTTTCTATTTCTTGTGTAAGTTTTTCAAGTTCATCAACAATCATTTTTCCTTTTAAATTTTTATTATGCTCGTAGTTGATATTGTATTCTGCATCTGATTGTTTTTGAAGATTAAATTCATCAAATTTCATGACAATACTTTCTCCTTTAATAATCATTTCAAAATCATGATGCTGAGAATGATCTGCCATTATAGAATACACTTCTTTCTTCTTGTTCTCATAAACAATATATTCAAAAAATTTAACTTTTTCCTTTTTTATACGTTTCTGATTCTTGAAGAATATTTTCCACAAAGCAGTTGAATCAATTTCTATAGTAGAGTAATCAAAACAATTGTCTTTTTTGCTTAAAAAAGTTTTTCCTTGATTTATCCACAAAATATAAGTTGGAATAAAAATAGATGAATAAGCACATCTGTCTGCTTCGTCTTTTATAGAATACACACAGCCTACGCAATAATCTTTGTAAACACAAATTGTATCAATATTTTGAGATTGAAGTTTTTTTACATAGTCTGTTACTAACGTATCAAGATACTGATATGACGTGTTTTGTCCATACGAAATAGGCACAAAAAACAAAAGTGCTAATATTGTCAAAAAGATTTTTTTCTTCATTTATTGATTTGATCTGTTTTTTAGTTCATCGAGTATTTTATTTTCAATCTCAATAGGACGGGCTTCTGTATCATGAGTTGTCCCTTCTCGTGCATTTTCATAACTTTGTTTTACAGATTCTTTTTCGGTATGCCCTTTTTCATGTCCAACAACAACTCCAATAGCATCCTCCATATCCAATCCTTTTAACTGATTATTACCTGATTCGCTACCGGTTAGATGTTGTATTGATCCTTCGTATATTGTTATCTTCGATTCAGCAATAATTAAGTTACCAGATGCATCTTTACCCGCTCTATTAGTAGTTAGACCAGTATCATAGTTATTCCCATCGTTGACTATGGAAGAACTGATTTCGATAGAAATTTTTTGACTATTAGGGGATAACATATCATTAAGGTGTCCGGTACCCTCATTAGTTCCCATCATTGCGTTACCCACTCTTTGAACATCAGCAGAAGCATTAGAAGACCATTGCCCATTAGTAAAGGTCACAGGTTTACCATCTGTTCCAGCAATCCATTTTCCAGTTGGGTCAGTATATCTTATCGGATTATTATTACAATACGCATAAGAACTTACCGCATAGTATTGAGTGAGCGGATCCCGCGTCGTAAACCTCATAATCACCGGATCAAACCCCCTCGCATCAAAATCATAAAAATCCATACCAAAACTCCGGTCTAATTCCTTGCCCCCAAACTTATACGGTTGCAAGCCCTGATCCGTCCGGCGTGGATACATCGCCATGCTCGTGCCCGAGGGATAAAAATGATTTTCCTGTACCACTGCATTGCTTGCGTTCAGGACTGCGCGGTTATTACCCAAATGATCTTTCAGGTAATAAAAATAATGGTAAGCGTTGCTGCTCTTTTCAATATAACCTTCTTCCGTAAGGATCTTAGTCAATTCGCCGTTTACGTAAATCTTGTTGCCGATATACTCGGTTGTTTCGGTATGCAAAATATCCGGTTCGGCAGGCTCGCGCAAATCCCACAAACTGAAATTCATATTCCGGTTGGCTTCCTTATGGCGGACGGTGCGTTTCACGCCTTGTGCATCATACACATATTCGATCCGGTTACCGTTGCGGAACTGTACCGAGGTCGGCAAAGTCAACTGATTGTAACGGATCTGGCAGATGCCCTTATTATAATCGGCTACGAGCCGCCCAGCGTTGTAGATGTATTCTTCCGCCGTATTCGAGCCGTGATAGTTGTCTTTAAATTCCATCACATCACTACTGCTTTGATTGCCGGCGGCATCAACTACTTTTCTCAGCAGGTTGCCATTGTAAATAGGCATCGTCAAGTCGTCGATCAAGCCGAAAGTGTTATTGTCTTTCAAGCCGCTGCGTTGCAAGGAAAGGATATTGCCGTGCTTGTCGTATGTGAATGATTCGTCGTAGCGGCCGGCATCGTTACTCAAACTGCTGCCGGTACCATAAACAGCCAAAGTGAGCCGGTTCAGCGCATCGTAACTGAAACTGTAACCCCAGTACGAAGAAACCAGATTAACAAGGCCGGAACCGATAGCCGGAGCTGCCAACGAACGAAGCTCGACAGGATCCTTGATTTTCGGTAGCGTATCACGCACTATCATTGAATCGCGCTGCTCATAAAGGACTTCCCATTGCATCGCAGCAATATTCCCGTTGAAATAGCTTGATCCGCCTTGCTTGGGATTGTCCGTATAATGCAGTTTTTCTTTGGACTTGTTATATTCCAAAGCAGTGAGCCAACTGCGAATATTGTACGTGGACGTAATTTTTTCACCACTGCCCAAGGTTTTCTTAGACACACGGCCAACCTCATCATAAGTATAAGCGCTTAAAGTAACGGGAGCAGAGCCATTGAAACTGTGTTTTACATTTGTAAGCCGGCCTTGCGTATCGTAATTGTACTCATAAACTTCCGTTACGGTAGATTTTCCGGGAATCGTTTGTTCAATACACTTGCCCGTCATTTGGTTGGTATAATTATAGGCATAGTATTCCGCATCCGCTCCGCCCGACTGGTTGGTTGACCGCTTTTGAATCAGATTGCCCTTAAAATCATAAAAATAGGTGGTCATTATGTCTTGATCTCCACCATCCAGTAACTTGGCGCGACTACCTGTCAAAAGACCTTTGGCAGAAGTGGAGTAGCGTTCTCCATAACCCGGCTTGGAGGAATAAGACAGCGAGGCAACATTGATGAATAATGGGTAAGTATCGTAATAATAGGCATTAGTTACCGTCACTTGATCATAAGACGGAAAAACATTCCATGAGTAGGAATAAGGATATCCTATCACACGTGTTTCGGTAGAAAGCAAATTATTGAACCGGTTCTGCATCTCGTAAGCCCTTGCATTGACGTCTTTTGCGCTGCCGTCATCCCCATGATAAATTCCTGTGAGAATTTCCCTTCCCAGCGCATCGTATTTGTGAAACAGCCAGCCGCGCTGCCCGTCGGTCGTCGGCACGTAAGGAGTTTGCTGCATCACCAAACGGTCGGCTTTATCGTAAATAAATTCCTGCATAAAGGCGGGCATGACTTCCACAGTTACCCGCTGGCGCTGATCGTAGCGATAAAAGTAGCAGTACTCGGCCAGGACTTTATTGGCTTCGTCGCTGCCGTCGAAAATCTTGTAGGAAGCATTATCCTGCGAAAGACGATCGGAAGCGATGGGAGGCAAGATGTATTTCACATTGCCGAAATCATCGTAGATATAATAGGTATCGAAAAAGGTGTTACCATCCATCCGGCGTTGCAGAAGAACTCTCTCAAACTTGTCTTTAAACTCGTAGGAAACATGATTTTCCTCGTCGGTCATTTTAGTGACGTATAATTGTCCGGCGGCATAATTGTCGCTCCGGCGGAAACGCGAAGCGTCTTCCATATAATAGTAACGGCAGATTAATTCTGCGTTTGTGGCGGAATTAGTTAAATATTCGGTTTTAACTCGCCGGGAGTTGTCGCGCCAGAGTTGGCCGGGGCCGTATTGATCGCTGACCCGGTTTAAAGGCGAAGGTTCGTAACGGGTTTCCGAGTAAGGCGCGGCATCCGAATAGAAAGATGCGGCTGCGGAGGCGCCGTTGTAACCACCATCGGTGCGGGAACTGGGGGCAGGCAGCCAAGTTTTGGATTCCCGTCCGAAATTGTCATAGTCGTAGCGCACTACCAGATCTTTGCCTTTGGGCGTGGCGCGTTTCAAAACCGTTTCGTCCGGACGTCCCAAGCCGTCGAAATATTGAAGCTGTTCCCGGTAAGTATCCGGGCTTGTGTAAGTCCGCATTAAGATATAATTGTGAGAATCGCTTTGCGCTCGCACAGTCAAAAAACTCATTATCAAAACGATAAACAGGATGCTCAAAGCAATCCATCTAATTATTATGTAATCGGAAAATTTCATATCTATTTCTTTATCGTTTCATCAAAATGCCGCTTACCAAATGATCGCCCAGCCAAAAATCCAATACGTAATTGTTTACGGGAAGCGAGGAAACATTAATACTAAAATGATTTTCTCCTTCAGGGAAAAAACCTTTGTCTTCCGTCAGGTAAATGCCGCCCATCGAAGTGTGTATCTGCACCGTAATCGAAGTCGAGCGAGGCAGATCCATCGTTACTTCGACAATGCTTGTTGCCGGATTGGGAGATAAAGAGTAGGTCAAGCCTGCCCAAATATCGGGATTTGTGAGGTCGGCCGCTTGCTCTTCCTGCACAGCATCCCGCACAGCTGCGTTTGCTTCGTCTTCCTGCAAATCATCCGCTTGATCTTCAGGATGATAGAAATAGGATAACTGATTCAATAAAAGCAATTCTCCATGGAAATCACGATACGTTTCGATCGTTTCAAAAACAGGATAGCGGTAGCCTTCCTTGTACCACTGGTAAGTATCGGTAATAATCCTGTCGGGCGTTTGCTGCAACAAACTGTCGGAAAGCTCATCCAAATCCACCGGACGGAAAAGATCGAAATCGGAATGAATCGGAGTGTAATAACTTAGCTCTTCCTTATGAATATGCACGCGAACGACTTGGAGCAACGTATCCTGATGAGGCAACAGAATGGATCCGAAAGCGTCAACTTCGGTACGAATCTGCCCGGTGACAAGCATTTCCAAACGATCGTTGCGCTTACCACGACCGTAAAACTCATCTTCCGAAACGGAAGGATAGACTACCGGAAATTTCAGCAGTAAACCTTCCTTTTGATAATACACTAAAGTCGTGGGATTCTCACAACTGTGCATCAGCAAAGAATCACCTTCCAATCGATAGGAAAACAGTTGCCCGTTTTCGGTCCCGATTACACCGTAATTATTTCGTGAAAAATAAGTGAGCGAATGGTCGTTATCAACTACTTGAAAATGACTGAAATTCCAAACACGATCAGCGCCACCTCCGCCTGCCGGCTGGTAAGTGATTTCCTGCTTGATCAAACAGTCGCCGGAGCGGGGAAGATTCAAATCTTCTCTTAATACAGGTTGTCCCAAAAAGATTTCCGGAACAATCATCAAACATAAAATAATTTTCAGTTTCATACCAAATCAATTGTTTACCAATCTTTCATCTGAATTTCTCTCTCATATACTCCACCGCCGCCTCATTAAACACCTTACTCACACTGTGCCCAAACTCCGGACTCGCCATCCACCGCTTTTCCGGTTTCACTTGATTGTAAGCGGCGAAATTGATGTGCGGCGGACAAACTTGATCCTGCACGCCGAAGCCCATAAACACCGGACATTCGATGAGAGGCGCCAAGTTTTTTATATCGAAATAGCTGAGCAAGGTATAAATATCGTCCCATTTCGCTTCGGGATGCTGTTCCATATACACGTCGAAATCGCTTTTCGGCCACGAGGCAATCTTGAAATAATCGCGGTAATCGGACAGGAAAGGAACGCTGGGAGCAGCCACTTTCACGCGATGATCGAGCGCGGCAGCCACAAACGAGAGTGCGCCGCCCTGACTTGCACCGCGAACGGCAATCTTTTCCGTGTCGATTTCGGGACGGCTGCAAACAAAATCCAATGCGCGCACGACGTCCATAAACGCGCCGCGATAGTAATAATTGTTTTTATTGTCCAAACCGGACAAAATCCAGCGGGAATATGGATTCGATTCATTCAAACCTTGTTCCCGGATCGACGGAATGAAATAAGCGAAACCGTCCCACGATTGATTGGGCGGGTAAGGCTTCGAGCCGTAGCCCATGTATTCGATAATCACCGGGAAACGGCCGTCGCGCTTGGGCTGAGCGTAATAACCGCGAATGAGTACATTTCCCAGCGAACGCATTTCGACTAAATAAACCTTGTAATCCAACTGCGAATACTGCGGTTGCAAAGTCATTTTGTATTGCGGAGCTACTTTCGCCAATTCTTTCAAATTGTTTTGCCAAAATTCCTGAAAATCAGCTTGAGCATCGACAGGAGATTGGATTTTTTCCGGATCGAAGCCGAGCATCAAATGATCTGCGCTCGCCGGTTGGGAATGGCGGATAAATTCCACTTTATACTGGTAAAATCCGGGAGCCAAACGGTTGGTTGCAATGGATTTCAACGCAGCGGAATAAGTCGATTTTCCGGTAACTTTTACTTCGTATCTATCTGTTTGAAGCACTTGATGATCGTCGGTCAAAAGCATGACCGACAATTCGCCTTCCACCGGCCATTCGTTTTTATTTTCGAGCAAAGCAGTTGCTCGGATCGTATCGGGCGAAAGAAAAATATAGTCCGCATCGGGAACTTCGATCGTAACGGATAATTTATCATTCGTTTCGGCCGAAGAAATACTGACCGGCGCAGAACTCAGAAATCCGCCTGCGCCCCAACCGTTATGAAATTTAATAGCGATGACATTATCACCTTTCGGTAAAACAGCTTCTTTCGCGATCAGGTAATTGCGTTCGCCATCGTTGTAACCCATGTAATTGGGTGGAAAATCGCCGGTTTTTCCGATAAGGCGGCCATTGAAATAGACTTCTTCCGCCGCGGCGAATTTGCCGAGATGCAAGACCAGTTCGCCTTTCTTGTCAAGCGATTGCAGCAAACTGTCGGACAACTGCACCGTTTTGCGATACCAGCCGAAACCGTTATCCAAAGCGACAGATTGATCTTTCAACGACAACGTAGAAACCACATCGAGCCACTGCGAATCGTCGAAATCGGGACGACTCCACAAACTGTCGCCTTCGCCCGCCCGAAATTTCCACTGTTCGGAAAAAGTTTGCGTCACCGCCGGATCCAAATTTTCCTTGACTTGCCCGCAAGCCAACAGACTGCAAGCCAAGACGATCTCGAAAAAAAACTTGAGCCTCGTCATTTTATTTGGCGTTAATCGTCCGCAAGGTTTCGCGCACCAATTTTCCCCATCCGGTTAAGTCGTTTTCTTTCCAATTACTTACGGGAGCAGGAGTTGCGCCCGGTTGGTCGTCGGCGACGATCATCGAGCACGTTTCGGTTTTGCTGGAAACCGACCAGGCTGCCCAACTCAAATTGTGAGCAGTCATCCATTCCGTCCAGGCATTCCATTCCTCCATATTCACCGGTCCGTCGCCGCTGGCTTCCATGCCGGCACATTCCGAAACGAAGATCGGCAAGCCTTTACTCAAGGCGTAATCGGCGCGGTCGCGCAAATCCTGTTTGTGCGTGGCCGCGTAGAAATGCAAGGTGTACATGATGTTGTCGAAACCGGTAATCGGATCATCGGCAGCCACATGCACATCCTGATCCCAATGAGGATTACCCACTAAAATCACATTTTTCGGATCAATTGCGCGGATGGTTTTAATCAGTTCAATCGAATACGCTTTCACGTCGGCCCAAGGCATATTGTCCCAAGGCTCGTTGAAAATCTCGTAAATGACATTCGGTTTATCTTTGTATTTTTCAGCAACTTGCGTAAAAAACGCCTGCGCTTCCTTTTGGAAAATGTGATGCGAATGCCAATCGACGATCACATACATATCGTTGGCAATGGCTGCATCGACCACGTTGGTCAGGCATTGCATCGCCAATTCGGGATTGGTGAGATAGGCGCCTTCGGGTTCCACGCCGATGGCCGCACGCACGATATTCGCTTTCCAATCGGAATGCAAAGTGGCCACTGCTTCGGCGTTGTAGAATTTCGCCCACCAGTTGTGCCAGCCGAAGCTCACGCCGTTCAAAATCAGCGTTTTGCCGTGTTGATCCACTAAAGAAACTCCGTTGACGGATAATTGTCCGTGTTGACCGACAAAAGTAGTATCAATCGGATTTTCGGTTGTTCCGTTGGCATTTTTGTTTTTATCACAGGAAGACAGTGCAAAAACCAGCAGCAAAGTCAAGCTTACTGCGAGAAGTGATGTTGTTCGTTTCATATTATACAGTTTTTGAGAATTATTTTAATGCCTTATTAATCACGGGAGATGACATTGGCATTCTTCATTGCCGCTTGCCACCACGCTTTGCCTGCATGTTCGTGAGGCGGATTATCGGAGTCGGTTGCATTGTAATCGTACCAGGGCATAAACCACGCCCAGCGCGCGCCCGCTTCCCATTGCTCGCCGATATTCGCCACGTTGCCACACTCGGCTAAGGTAATCATCTTATTTGGATATCGCTGCTGAAGGAGCGTAAATTGTGCAGCGATAGCCGTTGCGTTCGTATTGTTGTACAAATCCCGCCCGATCATATCCACATATTCATCGCCCGGATAAAAAGGAGGATCGTTCACTTCAGTTGTCCAAACCCAGATCAGATTGTTTAATCCGCGCTGCTGAAAATAATTGAACATATAAATCCAAAGTCCTTTGAACGCTTCTGCGCCGTCGCGTCCCCACCAAAACCACGCCGAACCTTGATAGCCCGTAGCGTAAGTATTTCCGGCCGCTTCATGCAAAGGCCGCCAGATGACGGGGATATTTTTACTTTTCAGTAAAAGCAGATAATCGGCCACTTTTTGCAAATCTGCTTTCATCACCGTATTTTCCCAAGTGCCTTCTATCAAGGCCTTAGCGGGACTGAACGTGGTACCTTCGGGAAAAGCGTCTTCTTTCGGACGGAAACTCACGTCGTTGGCAGCGGAAGTTTCGGATTTCGGAACATTCCAGTGCCACATGGCGCCCACAATACCGCCGGCTTGATGCCAATTTTCCACTACCGTAGTATTGCCGTAATCAATCCAGCCGGGAGCCGGCGAAGCATAAAGAAATATATAATCGAACACGTTAAGTTTCGGTAATTTGCCGGTCCAGCGGCCGACGCGATCCGCTTCTACGGTGTTCCAATCGACACGTGCTACGGTGCCGGAGAGGATTTTTTTGCCGTAGCAATCTCTTAGATAATTATATAAAGTCACAGTTTCGGGAGTTGGATTTTTAACGACCAACGGATCAAATTCCTGCGGAGGCAGAGGCGGCAGTGCATCAGTCGTAAACGTCAAAGAAAACGGTTCCGGATTGAACGTTCCGGGTTGCGCTTTAATAGCTTTCGTTTCCAAAGTTAAGATATAGTTCGTTTTTTCCTCTAATTGACCAATCGTCAAAATCAATGTATCTTCCGAAACAGCGGCTTTTTGTACAACTTGGCCGTTCAACTTCATTTTAGCTTTATCTGCAACAATGATGTTCCTGTCGAAGATAAATCGAATGGTTTCTGTTTGTACCGAAATGGTTGCACCGGCTATCGGAATCGTTGCAATTAATGCAGGCACAGCCTCTTCCGGTTTTTCCGGTTCTTCATCTGTTCCTTTACAAGCAAACATTGAACCACACAACAATACAAAAAGTATAATTTTTTTGCTCAAATCATGGATACACAACTTCATAAGTGTCTGATTTAATTTTGGGCTTGATTCTTCCAAGATTGCTTCAGAAGAACCAAGCCCAAAGATAATGAGATTTCAGTAATTATTTACGTTCAAAACGGATATTATCAATGCAAACGTCGATCATATCGTCGCTGCCTGCACCTAATCCGCCAAATTCATCAATATTACCGGCGATGGATGAAATCACATTGGTGCCATCGCCCCAGTTATCGACAAAAGTAGTCAGAGGAATCGTCACCGTGTACCAGCCGCCTTTATTTTCCATGGCCGGAGTTTTGGCCATGTATTGCGTTCCGGTATCTTTGCCCTGCAATTCCAGACGAATATAGAATGATTCATTGCTCAGCACATTAACATCCATTTTCACTACCCAACCATCAACGGTTACGTCATCCGTTTTCATGTTATTGGCGCCGTTGCGGAAAAAGAAACCGTCTTTATTCGCTGTAGTGATGCGTGCATAAGCCGTTCCATCCAAGCTCAACGCGGGATCATTTTCTGTTCCTTTCTGGATTCCGGAAGTTTGATTGTTGTAATCGACATAGCCCCACCACGAATCTTTCGCGCCGGTATTATTAAAGTCGAAATAAACATATTCCGGATCTTGGATCGGGTCAACGGAAACAAGCGCTCTCACGGCTACATCCCCGGCTTTCACCATACCGGCAAAATAGAGCAAGTTGACTTCATATTCTCCTTCCGGCAAATTGGGCACTTCAAATACAATTTCCGTTTCCGAAATCGACGGGTTTGCGATGGTTTGTTCGCCCATCTTTACTCCTTTTACCAAGTCGAAACCGCTTCCGATAATTGTGATGTAG